>JBARPA010000081.1:0-5324 GCA_049642665.1 Candidatus Zixiibacteriota bacterium | reverse complement strand
TCATAAAAAACTCATTATTTATAAAGGAGGATTTTTATGAAATATGGAGCAAGAAACCAGTTAACGGGTAAAGTCAAAGAGATCAAAAGAGGAACGGTGATGAGCCAGGTGAAACTTGAGATTCCCTCTGCCTCATTTATGAGCTCTGTGATGACCCTTGATTCTCTGAACGATCTTGGCATTAAGGAGGGCGATGAAGTGAAGATCGTGGTGAAGGCAGTTAATGTTTTGTTAGTCAAGGAGTAGCGGAAACGCAAGTGATTGTTTGGGACAGAACTCAATCAAAATATGAAATAGTAATTGGCAAGGTGTCCAACCCAAAAAATCTCAATATCACATATTCCAGTAGTCAAACCTCCCAGTATCTAATAATTAATTTGTTTCATAATTAAATTATTTTGTTAAGATTCAGTTTACATTAGTAAACAAAATGTTAAAATTTACTTGACAAATTTAAATGTGGGTGTTATTATTAAATGAGAAATCCAGCAAAGAGGCTATACTCTGAGAGTAGTGCAATGAGGAGAATTAGCTTTCTTACCAAAAAACTTCATAAACAAGGAGGTAATATAAAATGAAACGGAACTTTCTTATCGGAGTTTTAAGTTTAGCTCTTTTGCTCGTCCTCTCCGGGGTGTCTTTTGCTCAATTCGGCTCCATTTCCGGAAGGGTAACCGATGACAGTACCGGGCTTCCCATAATGGGTGCTCACGTTTGGGCAAAAGCAGATACTACCCAACCCGGAGGATACGGATTCGACTTTACGGACTCTTCAGGATACTATATGATTGACAGCCTCTATGCCGGAGAGTTTTTAGTCTTTGCCAATGCTCTGGCATATGAGGAAGAGACCTATCCTGAATCTGTAATTGTAATAGCTGGGCAAAATACACCGGATATAGACTTCGCCCTCACTGCTACTGGAAGTCCCGAGTACGGCTCAATTTCCGGGAGGGTGACAGATCAGGTTACTAGTCTTCCCATTATCGGAGCTCACCTGGTAGCCACAGGTGTGGATACCTACTGCTTCGGAGAGGCCTGGAGTGATTCAGACGGTTACTATATCCTGGAGGATTTATGTGTTGGTATCTGGCAGGTGCAGGCATCAAAACCTGGATATTACTCGCAAATTTATCATGACACCGTGAGTGTGTTGGAAGGACAGACTACTCCCGGTATTGACTTCGCTCTCACTCCTTTTGGTAGTCCCGAGTTAGGTTCAATTTCAGGAAGAGTTACTGATGAGGTTTCCGGCTACCCTATCGAGGGTGCTGCAATCATCCTGAGTGGCTTATATGGTGTATGGTACACGGACTCCACCGGTGGTTATATGTGTGATTCGATTCCGGTGGGAGGCTATTGGATCACTGCAAATGCAATAGGGTACCAACAGGAGACATATCCAGACTCTGTGATTGTGTTTGAGGGGCAGAATACATCGGATATTGACTTCGCTCTCACTCCCACTGGAAGTCCTGAGTATGGCTCAATTTCAGGTTGGGTCAGTGATGATCAGACCGGGCTCCCCATCATAATGGCTCACGTTATTGCCACAGGATTGGATAATAGGTGTGTCGGAGAGGCCTGGAGCGACTCAAATGGATACTATATCCTCGAGGATTTATGCGTTGGCATCTGGAGAGTGCAAGTATCAAAATCTGGCTATTATACTCAAGTTTATCCCGACACCGTTAGTGTATTTGCAGATCAGACTACGCCTGACATTGATTTCGCCCTCACTCCCGTAGGTGAAATGGGCTCGATTTCTGGTAGGGTGACAGATCAGGGGACAGATCTACCACTTCCCATGGCTCACCTCTTGGCTTATGATAGCACTCACATTATAGGGGATGCGTGGACAGACACTGCCGGATTATATCTTATGCAAAACCTTCCAGCTGGGCAGTATATAGTAGCAGTTCATAAGGATGGTTATCAAGATGAGGTCTATCCGGAATCAGTTATTATTAACGAAGGGCAGAACACAACGGATATTGATTTCGCTTTGACCCCTGGTGGGGCTCCTGATTATGGTTCAATTTCAGGTAGGGTAACCGATCAGGTTACTGGTCGTCCCCTTATGGGAACTCACCTGGTGGCTACAGGCCTGGATACCTACTGCTTCGGTGAAGCCTGGAGCGACTCAAACGGGTACTATATTATAGAGAACTTATGTGCTGGTATCTGGCAGGTGCAGGCATCAAAACCTGACTATCATCCGCAAGTTTATCCCGATACCCTGAGTGTGTTGGAAGGACAGACTACTCCAGGCATTGACTTCTCTCTCACTCCTACTGGAGGTTCCGAGTTCGGCTCAATCTCAGGCAGGGTGGGTGATGAACACACCGGTCTTCCCCTTATTGAAGCTCACCTGGTAGCCACTGGCCTGGATAACTACTGTTTTGGTGAAGCCTGGAGCGATACCGGTGGCAATTACACAATCCTGGATCTGTGCCCCGGGACTTACCAGGTCAGGGTTTGTTATATGGGTTATATTCCAGAGACTTATCCGGAAGCCGTGATTGTGGAGAGCGGGCAGAATACGTTTCCCATAAATTTTGATCTAATTCGTAATGAAGAACCGGGTTCAATCTCTGGAAGAGTCACAGATCAAATCACCGGCGATCCCATTGAGACTGTCCATCTAATTGGAGTGGAAATCGGTTCCTGGTGCATAGCTCATGCCTGGACTAATTCATACGGAAATTACATTCTTCAGGGTTTGTGGCCCGGCACCTGGATGGTGCGGGGAGAAAAGTATGGCTACCTCCCTGGCACTTATCCCGATTCAGTAATTGTGGTTGAGGGTCGGGATACACCTGATATTGACCTTGCCTTAATTCCAGAAGGAAGTCCTCCTGAGTTCGGGTCAATCTCAGGCCAGGTTACTGATGAGGAAACCGGTCTCCCCATAATAATGGCAGAGATCACCTTAACCGGAATATATTACATCTGGTATACCGACACCTCCGGTTTCTACTTCTGTGATAGCCTGCCCCCTGGTGCATATTTTGTAAATGCCCAAAAAGAAGGATACGTCCCCGAAACCTATCCGGATTCGGTGATGGTCACAGCAGGAGAAATTACTTCAGGTATAGATTTTTATCTTACAGCCACCCGCGTAGGTGATGTGAATTTAGATTATGAAATAAACGTTTCCGATGTAATCTATCTGGTCAATTACCTGTTCAAAAATAGCCCTGCCCCTGTTCCTATGGAAAAAGGTGACATAAACTGTAACGGAACAGTTACTGTGTCCGATATTGTTTATCTGATCAACTACATCTGGAAAAATGGTCCTGAGCCGGGTTGCCTTCCCACCGGATCGCTGATCGATTTCAGTGGTTGTAAAACCCAATCCATGGAAACTTTTTCCATCAACATTCCACCAGATCAGGATTGCGTCCAGTATGATTATGACGGCGAAAGTGTGCTTCTGATCAAACACATAAACGCAGGGTTCAACTGCTGTCCCGATGAGATCATAGCCCATATAACCGCTCAGGACAATATCATCACCATCCAGGAGGATGAATCTCTGGAAAGCGGCGGGTGCCACTGCCTTTGTCTTTTCGATGTAGACCTAAGAATCACTAAACTAAAGCCAGGAGAATACACAATTAAGGTGCTGGAGCTGTATCTGGATCCGAATGATGAGCCCCTGGAATTCACAGTTGATCTTATATCCTCCCCTTCTGGCACATACTGTATAGAAAGGGATCACTATCCCTGGGGAGTGTGGTAATACATTAACTAACTATTTTCAATTTATAATACTTCCTTTAGTAGATCTGGAAACTGTCTCCTCTACCGAGTTTCACTGCAAAAACACGTAGGGGCGGGGCTCTGGCTCCGCCGTTTTGGTTTATGGTGAATGGTTATTGGTGGTTAAAAAATTGAATTAGGTAGCGTTGGGCTTTATACTCAACGAAATCCGGTAACACAGGTTGTCCCAACCTGTGTTACCCGCCAATGAGCAAACCTCAAGTCGTAGATCCCGACACAGGCGGGGATTCGCACTCCAATTCCATTTGTATTAAACCTTAAGCAAGAGGTGGGATCATCAAGATATATCAAACTGTGTGAAGGTAAAATCCTGCCCCCGCTCACAGGTTCGACACTAAAAACCATTTTATTAAATGAAAAAGGAATGTTCTAATAAGGGACTTGACTTTTTAATTAAAACAATATAGAATTAAATACAAATGTTAATAAATTCATAGTGAAGGATCTGACTATTTAAAAGGTGGTTTTAATCGTGAAAAAGATTACGAAAAAATGTATAACAATTCTTAGCCTGTTTCTTCTGATTTTGATCCCCACCATTTTCTGTGCTGAGAAAAAAGAAAAAAAGGAGATGACCGTCCTGATTCGAATGATGGATATTCAGGATCTGTGGTTCAGGCAGACGATAGAGGAATTCGAGAAGCAAAACCAGGTCAAGCTCAACGTAGTTACCTTTGACCAGATCCAGGATGTTAAGGGGATGATCGAGCTGGAGATAAAAACTGGAGAGAAAAAAATAGGCCTGGTTAAAACAGCCAGGGAAATGGTCTACCCCCTGGTCAAGGGGAACCTTATGCTCCCCTTACAAGAAATTGTAGATTCCTCACAACTACAAAAGGATCTAGCCGATTACCTTGATCTGGCCGTTAAAGGTGGAGAAATTGAGGGAAAAGTTTATTATATCCCCAGGAAGCTGGAAACCTACCTTCTTTTTTATCTGAAATCCAGACTTCAAGATGCTCAAAAGAATTGGGAAAAGCATAAAAGTGAAATAGAAAAAATCTTAAAACAGGTAAACGATTTCGGTTTACCTAAAGGATATGAGCTGGAAACAGATCCAGTTGATTGGGATTTCTACGATTTAGCTGTCCTGGGCTACTACTGGGCCTATACCCCGTATGAGGATTTAAAGATATCTCGAATAGCCCACCGGGGCAAAAGATACGCTGGTACAGTAAACGAGATGGCTACCCGAATTTTCCAAATGGGAGGGGATGAAGAGGATCTTCTGAAAATGAACACAGATCCGGTGATCGACTTTTTCCAGTGGGAATCGTTTTTCATAGAAAATGGATTTTATCATCCGAGTATGTGGGAAAAGGGATGGTCAGGCGGAGATATATGGAGAGCAATTTCTGAGGGGCAGGTCTTTTTGGCCTATATGCACCAGATTGATTTGTTCTTCCTGCACGGAGGTTCAGATCCCACTATGATGGGGTATCTTTCCGATCCTGAGGATATGTGGATTGCGGTAATACCCAAAGGGATTTCTCTGGGATTAGACCAGGAGGGAAATCCACAAAGGGAAGGTTTTAACA
>JBARPA010000080.1:0-5959 GCA_049642665.1 Candidatus Zixiibacteriota bacterium | reverse complement strand
CCGCTTTCCTGGTTTAACTGACGCATCATATCCAACAGCTCTAACCCGGTTTTGGAGTCAAGGTTGGCGGTTGGCTCATCTGCCAGGATCAAAGAGGGTCGGGAGAGAATGGCACGTGCCACTGCAGCTCGTTGCTGCTGGCCACCCGAGAGCTTGGTTGGCAACCTGCTGGCAAAACCCTCCAGACCCACCTCAGCCAGGATTTTCTTGACCTTTTCATGCCTTTCAGACTTGGGAGCTTTTTGCAGGAGCATGATATACTCCACATTCTCCTCCACTGTCAACACAGGAATTAGATTGTAAGCCTGGAAGATAAATCCGATGTGATCCCGGCGAAAATCTGAGAGCTCCTTACCACTCATAGCAGAAAGCTTTCTACCTGCCAGCCACACTTCACCGCTTGAAGGAAAATCCAGTCCTGAAATAATGTTTAAAAACGTGGTCTTTCCTGAACCAGAGGGGCCGACAATGGCTGTAAATTCTCCATACTTAATGGTAAGGTCAATTCCTCTTATGGCCTCCACCGGTACACCATCATCCTGGTATACCTTGGTGACCGATTGAGTGACAATCAAATCCTTTGTGTTATCTTCTGACATATATATTCTCCTATAGGCTCCGGCGCATGGCCTGAGCCGGAGAGAGTTTAGCTGCAGATAGGGCAGGAAAGAGCCCAACTAAAACCGTGAAAAAGAAAACTGCCAGAGGATAGGTTATAAACTGCTCGATTTTAAGCACCGGGTAAAGCAGCTTGCGGAAGGTTACTCCGGAGAACTCAATACCGGTATAATCAATACCAGTATTCATAAATATCCAGGTAATCACATATCCCATGATCAATCCCAGTATTATACTTATCACCGCCAGGGCTCCGGCCTCCAAAAGGATGAGCTGAGCCATCCTCAAAGGGCTTGTGCCCACCGCCCGCATCACTCCGAACTCGAACATCCGCTCATGCATTGACATAAAAAGGGTGTTGACAATGCCCAGGGCCACCACCCCGAACAGAATCAACCCCACAATGTAAGTGGCAAAGTGAGAGAGATCAAAAGCTGCCTCCAATTCAGGCAGAATCGTAGTCCAGCTTACTGCCTCGTTTCCACCTCTGGAGTAGCGCTCCCAAAAGTATAAGTTCTGGTCACGAGCGTAACTGCTTTGGGTAAAACGTAAAGCGATCTCATGTATCCGGTCCCCTAAGCCCAACATCTCCTGTGCCTTTGACAGACGTACAAATGCCATAGCCTGATCCATCTCTTTGATGTTGAAATGATATATACCTGAGATGCGAAACATCTCCTGGGTCAGATTCCCGCTGTAGGCTTGAGCTACGGTTAGCACCACCCTGCTGCCCAGCTCCACCTCCAGGATTTCAGCCAGCTTAGTACCGATGATGATATTGCGTTCACTCTCACCTGAAAAGTAGCTACCTGTGACTATTGCTTCATCTATCTGGGATAAGTATTGCTCTGTTTCCGGGTATATGCCCACCATGGTTACAGATGCCAGATTAGCCGGAGAGGTAATCATGGCAAACGAGAGGGTGCGCTGGGTAAATCGACTTACAATCTTTTCCTCTTGAAGTTGCTTGTTTAGCTCAGATTTATTTTCTATGGTTTTCTCTATTTCAAAGGATTCCCGGAAATTTTTATGATGGATCTGCCCCTCTCCTAAAAACGATTCAGTAGCAGAGGCGATCATATTCTTCTCCATGCCGATCATCAGGGCGTCAGTAAAGATAAGGGCTGCCAGGCCGATACCAATAGCGCTTCCCGCGATAAGGGTTCGGCGTTTGTTGCGAAAGATGTTTCTTATGGCAAGTTTCAGGTATAGCAAGAAAGCTCACCTCATTTTTAATGCATGCTCAGAGCCCGCCAGGGTGCGACTTTGGCTGCCTTAAGTGCCGGAAGGAAACTAACCAAGATGGCTGAAAGCATGACAGTTATCGCAGGTATAAAAAGACTATTGGCGTTCACCGTAGAATAGTAATGGGTGAACTCCATTCCTCCGTAAGTGAAACTCTGGGGCATAGGGATACCATGCTGGGACAAAAGATAGTTTAGGGGAAGACTCAAAGCCATGCCGATCAAAACCCCTATTGATGCCATCAGTCCGACCTCATACAGTACCAGTTTGAAGATTTGCTGTGGACGGGTGCCTATGGCGCGCATCAAGCCATATTCACGGGTTCGCTCCAGCACCGTCATCAGCACGGTATTGAGCACGCCAATGGCCACAACCAGAATGATAATAAAGAGCATAATCCAGGCCCCCTGTTTGTCGGCCTGCATTGCCACATAAAATGATCTGGCGAACTCCTGCCAGGGAGAAACCTCTAAGTTTGGGTTGTTCAACACCTGTGAAATTCTCTGAGCCAGTGCCTCCACCCGATTTAGCTTCTCAGCCATCACCACTATCTCATGGACTGCATCCTCCAGCACGAGCAATTCCTGGGCATCCTTTAAGTGGAGATAGAAAGAGATGCGGTCTAAGGTAGCATCCCCACTTTCAGTTATGCCCACAATGGTAAAAAGGTCATTGGCTATTGAGCCGTCGGCTCCCTGTGATACGATCACGATCTCATCTCCGATTTCGGCTTGCAGGGTCTTGGCCAAGCCCTTTCCCAGAATTGCTTCATACGAGGGAGAAGGGGAAAAGCTCTTTCCCTGGATCACTTTCCTATCAAACCGGGTGGTACTGGATTCCTGCTCCGGATCAATACCCACAATTTGGACCCCTGCACTTTTCTCTCCCACCGATGCCAGTCCTGCTGAGTAAATTCGCGGGGACCAGCCCTCTACACCCTTGACCTTTTCGATTTGCTGACCGACTTTCTGATAATTCCGGATAATTTTGTACAAAGACGGTTTATCCAGATAACCCTGGGCGTGGACCTGAATATGACCCAGCCGGTTGTGGGTGAATATTTCAATGATCCGGTTATAAGTACCATCTGCCCACCCTATGGAAATGGCAGAAAGCGTAAAACCACCGAACATGGTAAGCACGGTGAGCATAGTCCTTCTCCTCTGCCGGAAGATATTGCGCCAGGCTATTCTGAAAATCAACATTGCTTTTCTTCTCTACTGGTTTGCTCGCAGGTTACGGAGTGAAAAGACCCCCTCCTCAATTTTCAGATTGAATTGTAGTTTTAGGTAACGGATAATTGTTTTGTATCCTTTCTTATTCTGAGGAATCAACTCCATGGTGGAGGGAAGGATGCGATCATCAAACTTTTTGATCTGGCTGTAGTTCAAGACCCGCATCAGCCTGTCCTTTTCATCATAATACCTCTGCCAGACCGGAATATTGTTTTCTTTTCTGATTGCAATCACAACATGGCTCCATACCACTGGAAGATCCTCCCGGGGAATGCAGTCTATATAGATGAGATCTTCACTGCCATTCTCCACCTCAGTCAACCTGTAGCTGTAGTCCTCGAAAAGGGAGAATTCCTTCACCAGATCATCATTGGTGAAATCAGAGCCCATCCAGGAGCTCATCATCATGGAGGGCGGGATTTTTATCACCTTGTTTATCTTGGGCAGGTAGTTCCACATCTCATTCTCTATGCGCAACGTGGCCACCCCCTTCTCCTTTTTGGGAGAGAGGATCCGGATAAAGGTCTTGTCCATCCCCCTGGTCCAGGCAATCATCTCTAAAGTACGTTGCCAGTGTGGTGTCACTATTTCCATCTCCAGCTCAGAATAACTATACTCAGAGCGGTAGAGCTGATCGATGTGGCGGATAATGTTTTTCACTTCAGCCGGTGACAGTTTTTCTGCTGCGTTAAGCTGTGTCGTAAACTGCATGAGAGAGAGCAGCACCCAGATTAATAGTTTGTATCTTATCATGTTTTTAACTCGTTCGATTTTTAAGTAACTAAATGGCTTTAGATAACTCCAGAGCATAATTCATTTTAATTTTCATATTATATCTTTAGAACGGAAGTATGTAAAACAAAAACGACAAGTTTCTCATTTTGTTGAGTTATTTTGAATTAGCAAGGCAAAAATGAGCTTTAAAATTCTAAACCTTTAGTTTATAAGGGAATAGTTATTAGGTATGAGGACCATAACCCGAAGGTCGCAGGTTCAAATCCTGCTCCACCGCTATTTCAAACTCCACAGTTTCTTATTTAACCCAACAAGTTAGCTTTTACGAGCATACCCACCATAAACCAAGAAAACCCTTTAAAAGTCAGCCTGAGTTGGCACAAATTTGGCACACTTTTGGCACAGTAGGTAAGGCACTCAGAAACTGGATGCCTCACCTTCAATTTTAAAATTAAAAATCTGAGACAACTAACGAGGTCGAACCACGATTGGCTTGCACTTTTTCATAGAATAAGCGAGCAAAAAAATATTTTAAGAATTAGTCGATGAAGTTTTAGGCATCCATACATGGGTAGAATATTTTCAGGTAGTTAACCAAAGGTAAGTTAAAGTTTAGTGAACTCAACCGACAAGCGCATCCTTTTATTTATCTATTTTAGAAGAAGCATCTTTTTGGAAGACGTATAATCGCCGACCTTTACTTGGTAGAAATATACCCCGCTTGCGACCTGGTTACCAGCATCATTCTTACCATCCCAATTGATAGTATAATCACCCCTGAGCTTCTCCTCGTCGACCAAAGTCTTAACCTTCTGCCCTAAGACATTATAAACTGAGATAGTTACCTTTGCCGGATCCTGTACACAATACTCTATCGTGGTATTTGGGTTGAATGGGTTAGGATAGTTCTGATGCAGTTTGGATTCGAGAATCAGCCCATCACTTCCACTATCAGTTACACCATCTCCAGTACCAACCTCGTAGCAGTATTCTCCACCTATATCATCACCGGGCTCACGGCCGAAAAATACTACTTCATCTTTGCCATCCCCATCCACATCAAGTACCCAAAACTTACCGAGAACCTCCCACACTTTACTGCTTTGGTATTCTATAAGACCAGTGGTTGCATCATAAGCGCACAATGGATACCCACCAGGGGGCTCGACCCAACTTGGCCCATAGCCAATAATTTCTAGCCCTGGATCGTCATCAATATTCGCAAAAGCCTGAATGGCTATACTACCTACATCAACAGATTTCCATTTCTCTGTCCATTGAGCCTGTGCGCCTGTGAACAGAAACAAGGGAACAACCAGTGGGATAAGAAGTCTTAAAAACTGCTTCATACTAAACCTCCTTTCACAAATTTAAAGCTTCCTCTTTTTAACTTATTCTTCTCTTCCTACAGTAGTAACAAAGATCTCCAAAGTCAACTTTTCTTTTGCAGATTTTGCAGTGGATTTCCGGCTTGTAGAGGTACCGGATACATTTAGAAAAAGGTCTGGTTTTTGTGGATTTGAGCATATATCAAGGTTTAAACCATTAAAATTTTGCATTTAAAAACCCTCTGAAGCGTTTTGTACACTGGGATTGACTTACTTGCTATATAATGTCTTCCAAAAGCACTATTTCCGTTTTTGTATATATTTTGTATATATAAGGTTTCATTCCGTCGGATTCCACACATACTTCCCACTTTTATCTATATAGCCCCGTTTGCCACCAATTACCACCTGTGCCAAACCTCTGGAAAAATTCAAAGCATAATCAAATTGTGGAGGGATTACTAGCTTGCCTGTTTTATCTATATAGCCGTATTTACCGCCATGCAACCCTCCATACTTTTCCCGTTCGCCGCCTACATAAACCGCTGCTAATCCTTCAGAAAAGTCTTGAGCATCAGCAAATTGGGGACCAATAATTACCTTCCCTGTCCTATCAATATAGCCGTACTTACCATTAATATTTGCGGATGCGAGACCCTCGGAAAAATCACTGGCGTTATCGAATCGGGGGCTGAAGATTAGATTTCCTTGCCTATCAATGAATGTATATTTAGTGCCTACTTTCACTAATGACAAACCTTCAGAAAACCCCCCTACAAAATCAAACTGCGGCTCTAT
>JBARPA010000079.1:0-2423 GCA_049642665.1 Candidatus Zixiibacteriota bacterium | reverse complement strand
AGTATACACTGAACGAAAAAATAAACAGACCCAAAGCCGTCAAAAGGAGTTCCGAGAAGATGTCAAGCTCTCAAGCCACGAAAAGTAAAAAGAAAAGACAATTTCAGGTAGTAGTTTACGTTAAATTAAAGGACGGAGTTCTGGACCCTCAAGGGTCCACCATCAAGCGGGCCCTGGGAAATATGGGCTATAAAGGGATAGAGGATGTTAGATCGGGTAAGGTTTTCGAGATATCCCTGAACTCCAACAATAAGGAAGAGACAGAAAAGTTGATGGATCAGATCTGCAAAAAACTTTTAGCAAACCCGGTGATTGAGAAATATAATTTTGAGATAAAATGAAATTCGCTGTTATAATTTTCCCTGGGTCCAACTGCGACTATGATGCCTACCGGGCGGTGAAGGACGTTTTAAAAGAGGAGGTGGAATTTCTCTGGTACCAGAATACCTCCCTGAACAATTGTGACTGCGTGATTTTACCCGGTGGATTTTCCTATGGAGATTATCTGAGAACCGGTGCCATCGCCCGTTTCTCACCTATCATGAAAAGAGTGGTAAAATTTGCCAGTGAAGGGGGATTGGTTCTGGGCATTTGTAACGGATTTCAGATACTTTTGGAGTCTGGCCTTCTTCCCGGCGCCATGCTCAGGAATCAGAGCTTGAGATTCGTGTGTAAATATGTGTATATACGAACGGAGACAACAGACACTCCTTTTTCCAATCTCTGCAAAGAAAACCAGGTGCTGAAAATTCCGGTGGCTCACTCGGACGGGAATTACTTTATATCCCAGGAGGGATTAAAGAAACTAAAAGATAATAATCAAGTGATTTTTCGTTATTGCCATCCCTCTGGAGAATTCGATCCGGCATATAATCCCAATGGAGCTTCAGATTATATCGCCGGGATCTGTAATCCAGATAGAAATGTCCTGGGGATGATGCCCCATCCGGAGAGGGCATCGGAGGAGATTCTGGGTTCAAATGACGGGAAATATATCTTCAGATCTATTGTAAATTCCCTCAGAGAGGAGAAAAGGATTTGAAGACCTCGGAGATTACATTCGTGGCAGTGGTACTGATCCTGGCAGCTGTTATCGGAGGATTGATAGGAGACATAGTGGGCTCTTTTCTTCCAGTGGGGGCAGTTAAAACCCTTTTTGAGAAGTCAATTGACATTGGTCTCAGACCTTTTACCTGGGAGCTTTATACCATCTCTTTAACTTTTGGCCTGATGATCAAGATAAATTTCGTAAGCATATTAATGATCATTTTAGTTATAGCGTATTTTAAGTGGTGGCATTTATGATCGAATTTATGATGTAAATAATACTCGGAGGGAAATATGCTTGGAGGAATTGGAGCACAGGAACTTATCCTTATATTTCTGGTGATTCTCCTTTTATTCGGCGCCAGAAGAATACCGGAAATAGCATCCGGATTGGGTAAAGGACTCAGAGAGTTTAAAAAGGCGATGAGAGATACTCAGGATGAAATCGAGAAAGCCGGAGATGAAAAAAAGGAAGAGGATAAAAAAGACACGGGCGAATCTCAGGAGAAGAAAACTTAGTTGGGTGGATAAATTATGGCACTTTTCGGACAGAAAGATATTCAAAAGATTGCTGCCTGCTTGGAAACCACAATGGAGAGGGAAAAGGATCATTTCCGCCTCAAGATAAAATCTGAGAAAAGGACTTTGATTCTGGAGATCTATCCCTCGGTTAAGCTGGGGAAAAAGGAGGGTTCTTTGGTGGTGGTCTACACCCCCAGCTCCCATCTTCAGCTTCATAACTGCTCAGGTTACGTGATCTCAGAGGAATTAGGAGAGGTTACCTTTGTGGGCGAGACAAAGGAAAAAATCTCCGGTTTGGTGGTGGAACGCAAAGCCGCCTGCGCCCTCTATGCCAATGTTAAACGGGAGCTGATCTCGGGTGATTTCACCAAATTGGGCATCGAGGTGATGCTTTCCGGAGTGGCTTTGTCCCTGGCTGAGGAAATTTTGGAAAAGTCGCAAAAAGGTGATTCCTGATCTTAGTCTTAATTTGAGTTGCAATCTTAGATCTATGCAGGACCCCTCTCGTATTCCTTAAAAACTAAGGCCATTCTGAATAAACATAGAGTTAACAACCCCCGGGCAAACAGGGTGGGCTTTTCTTCCTCAGATATTAGTTTTTCATGTGAAGTTGTAATTGCTCGATTTATCGAATATATTTGTAGTTCGACGATTTATCTGCCAAAAGACGCCCCATAAATGTGGCAACTACAAGGCCACCACTCGGTAGTTCCACCTTACCCCAAAGGTGTGGCTTCACTGTGCAGGGATAAATTTTCTGCTACGTTTCAAATGCTCTCCATCTTGTGTAGCGGAAAGCTTTAGCTTTCCATTCTTTCTTTCCCCAATCCCTTCCACCAATGGAGGTCTAAAGA
>JBARPA010000078.1:0-9633 GCA_049642665.1 Candidatus Zixiibacteriota bacterium | reverse complement strand
CATGTCTGTCTCCATGTTAAGGAATTGCAGCCCACATTTCGCTTGTGGAGATGTCGACGGCGACAGCGAGGCATCTATTACGGATATAGTTTATCTGGTAAACTATGTTTTGAAATCTGGGCCAGCGCCGTGCGAATAATAGAAATCACCCTGTGCACCTGGCCAGGCAGTTCTGCAGGGGAGTCCCTTGTAGACTCCCGCCGGGAGGGGATAAACCCCTCCCCTACAGACAAAATTGGAGGTGCTCAAAAAGTTAACAGATCAAATATCAGCTCAGGGGGTGGTGAATAGGGCAATCAAAAATGCAGAAAGTTCCTTTAGACTATAGCCCGTTGAGGAGGTGATACAACCGATTTTGACTTAGTCCGAATAACAGAGGGGGAAAGGTCCGCAAGAATCTTTTTAACCTTATTGGGAGGAGCGAGCAGATGAAACCGGTAAGAATTTTTCTTCTGGTTGGGGGCTTGTTTGTGTTTTTATTCTCATCCTTGGTTTATGCTGGCGTTCCCCAGATGATCAACTATCAGGGGAAGCTGACCACACCAGCCGGGGCTTTGATTGACGACACTCTTTCAATGGTGTTCACCATCTATGACGCAGCCACGAGTGGCACAGCCCTATGGACAGAGACACAAGCCACAGTCATAGTGGAGAAAGGGATTTTCAGCGTCCTTCTGGGCAGCGTGAATCCCATTCCCGATTCAGTTTTCACAGGTGATGTCCGGTATCTGGGGGTAAAGGTGGGAGCTGATCCGGAGATGACTCCCCGAAAGGAGATGGTCAGCGTAGCTTATGCTTACACTACAGGCAGCGATGGTGATTGGACTGTTTATGGTGATAGCGTCTACAGGTTAACCGGTAACGTGGGCATAGGCCAAATGGCTCCAGAGGATGTTAAACTTTATGTCAAAACTGATCCTGCTGCTGGTTGGATGTACGGTTTGTATGCGGAAGCCGGAATGGGAGTGAGAGGTGTCAGCAATGCGATAGATGGAACTGGAATTTCCGGAGAAGGAGGCCACTGCGGTGTAAAAGGATTAGGCTATATTGGTATACTGGGTGAAGGATTATATGGTGGCTGGTTTGAGGGAAATGGCTATTTCAGTGGGAAGCTAGGCATCGGGACGACCACCCCAATTACAGGTAGTAAGCTTCATGTTCAACACAATAATCGTTATGCGGGATACTTCACCTCAAATTATTTGAGCGGTGCTACACACGTCATCCACTCGGAATTTACAGGTTCGGGGGAATACGACGCTATGGCAGTTTATGGCAAGTCCACGCCAGCGGATTACTGGGGTTATGGTGGATATTTTGAAGGCGGGTTTACGGGCGTACGTGCCGTGGTTTTTCCCACCGGAAGCTCTTCTTACTGCGGCGTCAATGCTACTGTTGGTGGCGGTTCAGGATCGAATTACGGCCTCTACGGATTCACCTACGGCTCGGGCACCAACTATGGCGTCTATGGAGACGCCTCTGGCGGAACAACCAACTGGGCAGGATACTTTAATGGCAATGCCAGGGTTACCGGCACTCTGACCAAGGGCGGCGGCTCCTTTCAGATCGACCATCTCCCTTGACCCGGAAAACAAATACCTCTACCACTCCTTTGTGGAATCCCCGGATATGATGAATGTCTACAACGGAAATGTGATACTGGATGCCACAGGAGAGGCAACAGTTGAGCTTCCGGCCTACTTCGAAGCTCTGAACAGGGATTTCCGCTACCAGCTTACCTGCATCGGTGGTTTTGCGCCTGTATACATTGCCCAGAAGATATCCGGCAACCAGTTCACCATAGCCGGAGGCGAGCCTGGTATGGAGGTTTCCTGGCTGGTCACCGGAATTCGCCATGACAAATTCGCCGAAGCAAACAGAATACAAGTCGAGGTGGACAAGCCCGCTGACGAACAGGGCAAATATCTCCATCCTCAAGCCTACAAACTGGGTCAGGAATACGACATCCATTATGAGCAGAACAAGCGGATGAAAGAGAAAGAGGAGGAAAGGAAACTCGACTAAAAAGAATCTTGTAGGGGAGTCCCTTGTGGGCTCCCGAACAGAGGGAGGGGATCCCGATGAATCGGGATTTCGCCTGGCTCAACAGGCCCCTCTCGTACAGAGAAAACAGGAGGTGTTCGAAAAATGAACAGATCAAATATTATTAAATTGGTAGTGTTTTCCCTGGTGGTCTGTCTTCTAATTACCTTTAGCTTTTCTGCCCAGTCCAGAAGCCAGACCTACAAGTTGTCCACCCAGGCACTGGATGGTGTTGGCGGAAGAGCCTCGTCTACTAATTTCTCTCTGAGGATAGGTTCAGGCGGACAGCCAGGAGTGGCCGGAATCTCGGAGGATCCGGTTTGTTACGCTTTGCAGGGCTATGTTCATGCTGCGGCTTACGAACACGGGGATGCCAATGCAGATGGAAACGTCGACATAATTGATGCGGTCTATCTGGTGAACTATGTTTTGAAAAGTGGCTCTGAACCCATTCCACTTGAGACGGGTGATACGAATTGTGACAACCTTGCGGACATTACCGATGTGGTTAATCTGGTCAATTACGTACTGAAATCAGGTACACCGCATTGTAATTTGTGATCTTCTTAATTTTATTTGAAACGCAAAAAGCCCCCAGATTTTGAGGGCTTTTTGTTTTATGTGTAGCGGAAAACTTTAGCTTTCCATTCTTTCCCCATCGCATCCCCAAATGGAGGTCTAAAGACCTCCGCTACAAATCAAAAAACCTTTTTTCCAATTCATCGGGCGGATCAGGAAGGTCAGCCCCTACCTTTTTCTTAAACGTGAACTGTTTTCCGTTTACAGATGCTTTGCAGGTGAACACTCCAGTTGTGTTCATCACAGATTGCCTGCCCGCCAGGGAGAGAACCTGTGATATCCCACGTGAAGATCCAGAACCTGGCTTAAGTTAGGTTCTGGTATTACTATTCACCAATCACTAATTATCATACACCAATCGGGTAGAGACAAACTCTACCCCCTCGAGTGAAATCCTTTCAGGCGGATATGGAAGTCCACCTTTATATTTTTTTTTCTTGCCATAGAAAAATTTTTTATTTAATTAACTTAAAAATTAACTCCAAATCTACAGGAGGTTTGTGATGAGAAGACTTCTTGCACTAACCACCATAATTATCTTTATCCTGGCAGCCAGCCCTTGCTGGCCAGAGATTCCTCACCTGATTAACTATCAGGGAATGTTAACGGATGATGCCGGGCAGCCTTTGAATGGAACCTATAAGCTCGAATTCACTATCTATAACGCTCCCACTGGTGGCATAGCATTATGGACAGAATCCCATCTAGGAATAGAAGTGGAGAACGGATTGTTCATCGTGGCCCTGGGTAAGTTTACTTCCATTCCTGATTCGGTTTTCGATGAACCTCAAAGATACCTGGGGATAAAGGTTGATACCCATCCTGAGCTTAGTCCGAGAATTCAACTCACCAGCACGGGATACTCTTTTCGTGCGGAGAAATCCGATACATCGGATTATAGTTTCCAGACATTAAGAGCAGATACTGCAGATTATGCCCTGGCCACGTCAGCTGTGGAAAGCGATAGCGACTGGACGATTTCAGGCAACGATATCTATTCTGCGGTTTCCGGTAGCGTGGGCATCGGAACCTCATCGCCAGCGGAGAAGCTGGATGTTGTGGGAACGGCTCAGATGATAGGTTTTAAGATGTCCACAGGTGCCACAGCTGGTCATGTCTTGACATCAGATGGTGATGGGGCAGGAACCTGGCAGGCGGCAACAGCGGACACCGACTGGACGATCTCAGGTAGCGATATTTATTCGGGCGTATCCGGCAATGTGGGCATCGGCACCACCTCCCCAGCTCAGAAGCTGGATGTTACGGGGACAGCTCAGATGACAGGCTTTAAGATGCCTTCAGGTGCTACAGCTGGTCATGTCTTGACATCCGATGGCGATGGGTTAGGAACCTGGCAGACAGTGGGAGCAGGAGCTGACATCGATTGGACCTTAAATATCACCGATACTGCGGACACCACCCTCACCACAGGGGGTGCATGGGGAATAGCCCGATATGGCAACATCCTTTATGGCAATGCGGATTCCACTCACGTGAACCTTGGAGTAACCTGCACCACCGGGACCAGTGGACAGAACAATAAATATTGCACTGTGGGAGGTGGATTGCACAATGCTGCCAGCGATTGGTATGCAACCTCAGGAGGTGGAGTCTATAACACCGCCAGCTCCTATTATGCTACCGTAGGAGGAGGAGGGAGCAACACCGCCAGCGAGTGGCATGCGACCGTGGGAGGCGGAGAGGTCAATACCGCCAGTAACGAGGCTGCAACCATAGCGGGTGGAAGTTACAATACCGCCAGCCAGCGATATGCGACTGTAGGAGGCGGGCAGGGCAACACCGCCAGCCAGCGGTATGCGACCATAGGAGGTGGACTTAGTAACTCTGCCAGCGATACCGCAGCAACCGTAGCGGGCGGAAAAGAGAACCAGGCCAGCGGTTATTATGCAACTATACCCGGGGGCTATGCAGATACTGCCGCAGGAGAATATTCATTAGCCGCAGGCCACAAAGTGAGGGTTGCCTCAGATGCCGATTATACATTTGCTTTTGGGCGGGATTTCACGACCTCGACTGCCAATGCTGTCATATTCTATCATAACACCGGCTCAACCGACAGCACCAAGGTGGGAATTAATAAAACAGACCCCCAGTATGGCATAGACCTGCCTAATGTTGATAGCAATTATGGCAAAGGGAGAGCATACGCATGGACCACCTACTCATCCAGAAGATGGAAAGAGAATATAAATCCGATTGAGAATGCTTTGGGCAAAGTTTTGGCCCTGCGCGGTGTTTATTTTGACTGGAGTGAGAGCAAAAACCGCGACTTAGGTATGATAGCAGAGGAAGTGGGTGAAGTTGTACCAGAGGTGGTAGACTACGAGGAAAACGGAATAGATGCCCAGAGTCTTAATTATGCCAGGTTGACAGCACTTTTAATTGAGGCGATAAAGGAACAGCAAAAGGAGATTGAGTCACTAAACGTGAAAATCGAGGCATTAGAAAAAGGTAAGAGATAAGTTCCAAGATACATAGAGTATGCTTCAGGTAGCCCACCTCGCCCTCAAGGTGGGCTTTTTGTTTGCAATAATACCCAACAGATGAAAACGAATTTTATAGTTGCTCGATTTATCGAACCAATTTGTAGTTTGCCGATTTATCGGCCAAAAGATGCCCCATAAATGTAGCAACTACAAAAATCACCAAACGGGCTTTTTTGCTTGCCATAAGGAGGAATTCCCATTTAATTACTCAAGAACTTATCTTATATGGAAATGATATGACTGTAATTGGTATCACAGGCGGGATTGCATCGGGGAAAACAGAGGTGGCGAAAGTTTTTCAGAGACTGGGCGCTAAGATTCTGTCCGGAGACGAGATCGGTAAAGATGTGGTTGAAAGGAATCCTCATCTCTTGAAAAAACTGGTCAAAACTTTTGGGAACGAAATCCTGGATTCTAAAAAGAGACTAAACCGGAAAAATCTGGCCAGAATCGCTTTCTCCTCGAAATCTTTGACCAAAAAGCTCAACCAAATCGTCCATCCTTTTCTCCTGAAAGACTTGAAAGAAAAAATCAAATCACTCAAGAAAAGAGGTTACAGAAAACCTGTGGTGATCGATGCTGCCCTGATTGTGGAATGGGATCTTCAGAGTAAATTTGATTGTTTGATATTTGTGGACTGCTCCAGACAAAAAAGAATCAAAAGGCTAATCCAGCAAAAAGGCTATACCAGAAAGGAAGCCGAGGGGAGAATCAAAGCCCAGTTTCCTGAATCAAAGAAGAGAAAACAGGCTGACTTTGTCATAAAAAACGAAGGGAGCTTAAAAGAGCTCAGGGAAAAAGCAAAGGCTTTTTGGGAAAATTTTTTTTCTAAATAGATTGACAAAAAGGTTGAATCTATTATATTAGTTTGTTACAAATTTCACAAGCTAAAGCCGTGAAGTTTCGTATTTGTAATAGCAAGAAGGATTTTTTGCCCCATTTTTAAGGAGATAAAATGCCCATAATCGACTCAAAAACAGGAAAAGCAAGAAAAAACTATTCTTTGGAAGAGTTAATTCAGGCGGCTAATTACATGCGGGGACTGAATATGGTCTCGCTGTGTGCTGCTGGATCGGGTCATGCAGGCGGGACTATGTCCATTATGGACGTAGCTGCCGCATTATATCTGCATGCGGCCGTGCACGATCCCCAAAACCCCTCCTGGGATGGAAGGGACAGAATCATCTGGTCCACCGGCCACAAAGCTCCCTCACTATACATATCTTTGGGGATGGCCGGATATTACGATGTGGAAGACGTAGTAAAATTACGCAAGCTGTACGCTCCCTACCAGGGACATCCCCACTGGGTAAAACTTCCCGGCGTGGAAGCATCCACAGGCTCACTGGGTCAGGGCTTGAGCATCGCTGTGGGAATTGCCTTAGCAGCCAAGCTGGATAACAAAGATTATCAAGTCTATGCCTTAACCGGTGACGGCGAGCACCAGGAAGGTCAGATGTGGGAGGCCATAATGGAGGCGGGTCACTACAAGCTGGACAACCTTATTAATGTTCTGGATAAAAACAGACTGCAGATTGATGGCTGGGTTGAAGAGGTTATGGACATCGACCCTATTGTTGACAAATATAAGGCTTTCAAATGGAACGTGATGGAGATAGACGGTCACAATATGAAAGAGATTTTGGATGCCCTGGAAAAAGCCAGAGAGTTTAAAGGTCAGCCCACCCTGATAGTTGCCCATACCATTAAGGGAAAAGGCGTGGACTTTATGGAGAACGTGGCCGGCTGGCACGGGAAATCCCCTATATGTGAGCAGATGGAATCGGCACTGGAGCAGCTGGGGTTCAAGGACAAAAAGGATGTGCTGGATCAGGACAAACTCTTTGCAAAAGCAGATGCTTATCAGGCCGAAGCCACCGCAAAGCTTGAAGCCAAACAGCCAAAATTCTCCCGTGATTACTTCTGGAACAAGTCTGATAAGATGAAGGTTAAGATGGATGCAACCAGAAAAGGATTCGGGCGGGCATTAAACGAGGAGGGAGATGATGAGAGGATTGTCTGTCTGGGAGCTGACATCTCCGGTTCCATTACTATATCTGACTTTTATAAGGATCATCCAGAAAGGAAAAGAAGATTTTTAAGCATGGGAATAGCCGAGCAGAGCGGAACCGGCGTGGCTGCCGGGCTGGCCAAGGAGGGGAAACTGCCCGTTTTTGGTACCTATGGGGTCTTTGCTGCCGGGAGAAACCTGGACCAATTGAGAACAACTGTCTGCTATGGCAATTTTAACGTTTTCATCGCCGGTGCTCACGGCGGGGTATCAGTCGGGCCGGACGGCGCCACTCACCAGGCATTAGAAGACCTCTTCCAAATATGCGGACTGCCCAATATGACTGTCAATGTACCCTGTGACTCGATCGAAACTAACAAGGCAACCAAATATATGCTCTTTGAGATCAAAGCTCCGAAATATATAAGATTCGCCCGAGAAGCAACTCCCATAGTAACTTTCCCCGATACCCCCTTCAAGTTTGGAGAAGCTAATGTGATCAGATACAGAGGCGAGAAAGAGAATTTTGCGGATGCCTTTGAGACAAAATTGTCGTCTGAGTATAAATCGGAAAACGAGGATCTCTCGATTATCGCCTGCGGCCCCATGGTGCCCGAGGCGATGAGAGCAGCCTATATTTTGAAACAAGATTTCGGAATTGAGTCCAGAGTCGTGAATATACACACTTTGAAACCCCTGGATAAGAAAACCATAATTCAGGCGGCTTTTGATACCGGAATTATCGTTACCGCAGAGGAACATCAGGTGGGGGGATTTGGTAACTGGATAGCCAATGTCTGTTCCCAGGCAAAAGAGCTTTACAAAAAGCCCTTCATTATGGGAATGATCGGGGTCAAGGATAGATTCGGTGAGTCCGGGTTTCCCTGGGAGCTGGTCAAGGAATTTGAGGTATCGGCTGAACACATAGCACAGAAAGCAAAAGAACTTTATGATCTAAAGAAAGGTAAATGAGGAGGAATTCCCATGAAATTCGCAGATAGAATGAAAAACCTGGGGACCGAAACGGCCTTCGAAGTTTTAGCTAAGGCCAAAGCGCTGGAGGCTAAGGGTAAACACATAATTCATCTGGAGATCGGGGAGCCCGATTTCGATACTCCCTCAAACATCAAGGAGGCAGCCAAAAAAGCACTGGATGAAGGATATACTCACTATGGTCCCTCAGCTGGATTACCTGAAGTTCGAGAAGTCATCGCCCAGGAGGTATCCAAAACCAGGAACATCCAGGTCACTCCGGATCAGGTGGTGGTGACACCCGGAGCAAAACCCATTATATTTTTCACCATCTTTGCTTTGATCAACCCCGGGGATGAGGTCATCTATCCTAACCCGGGTTTCCCTATCTACGAATCGGTAATCCAGTTTCTCGGAAGTAAAGCAGTTCCCATAAAGCTAAGGGAGGAAAATGACTTCAGGTTAGATACAGACGAGCTGAAAAAGCTGGTTACTGACAAAACCAAACTTATCATAATAAACTCCCCTGCAAACCCAACCGGTGGTATCCTGACCAAGGAGGACCTCAAGGCAATCGCAGACATTGCCATCTCAAAGGATCTCTATGTCCTGACCGATGAGATCTATAACCGCATAATCTACGAAGGGAAATTCGAGACCATCGTTCAGTTTCCTGGAATGCAGGAGCGGACCGTGATACTGGACGGCCTGTCCAAGACCTATGCCATGACCGGCTGGAGACTCGGTTATGGTGTGATGAACAAAGACCTGGCATATTATGAGGCCAGGCTGATGACCAATACCAACTCCTGCACTGCTTCCTTCTCCCAGAGGGCAGTAATAGAAGCCCTAACTGGCCCCCAGGATGAGCCCTATAAGATGGTGGATGAGTTCAAGAAAAGAAGGGAAGTGATTGTTGAGGGCTTAAATGCCATTCCGAAAATATCATGTAAGAAGCCGAGCGGCGCTTTTTACGTATTCCCCAATATCACCCAGACCGGCTGGGATTCTCAGAAGTTAGCAGATCACATTCTATCTGATGCAGGCGTGGCCGTTCTGTCCGGAACGTCATTCGGCAGATTCGGAGAAGGTTACCTCAGAATATCCTATGCCAATTCAGTGGAGAATATCAAAAAAGGATTGGATAGAATCAGAGCCTTCGTGGAAGAGTTGTAATTCTTTCAAATACCCTTAGAATTTATAGCTCTGTGTTGCTTTTCGTAGCGTCCGGGTTTATCCCGGACGTTTTTTTCGGGAGAAGATAAACTCCGCCCCTACAAGCTCAGCGCTCTGATTTATCTAACTACCAAAAATCAAACAGCTAAATACCTATTACTGGCAGGGCGCTGGCCCACTTTTCAAAACATAGTTTACCAGGTAGACGATATCCACAATGCTCACATTGCCGTCGCAATCCACATCCCCTAAAGCAAAAGAGCGGGTTAAATTCTTCAAGATGGAAACACTGCGGCTCTCCAAATTTGCCACCGCCAGTTCTAAATCTGAATCCCCATCCAGATC
>JBARPA010000077.1:0-4287 GCA_049642665.1 Candidatus Zixiibacteriota bacterium | reverse complement strand
TTCTCAAGGTACGCTTCAAAGCCGGCCAAACGCCAGGTTCAATTAAAGCATCCAGGGCGTTGACGACCAGATAACCCCCGTTAGCCTGCAAAAGCGCCCCTGCCCTTATCTTGGTGAAATCTGTTCTCCAGATCCCGGAACGGTCAACCGAACGCTCCATAGTTCCAAAGAGATTTCTGTAGGTAGGGTTAGTCTCAATAACAATCGGAGCACCCTTTGTCTCTGAATTATCCACTATCACATTCACCTGAAACTCTGTTAATTCATCTGCTGGTTGAACAAATGGCAATCCCGGCATAACCGCCTCAGGCTTCTCCCCCCTTTTCTCCCTGAACCTGGATAAATCAGAGATCAAGTTTTCCAGCACCTCATCCAGGTATTGATTCACTTTCTTGTCTTTGTATTTATTTTTGATCTCATTAATCATCTCCTTTATAACAGGCAGGATTATATCCTTGTCTAGAGAAGACAGAGCCTGGTCCAGCTCTTTGGCTATCTCCCGGTTTAGTTTGAAAGCTTCCTCCATTTCCGACACCAGGGTCGTGTATTTTTCCTGGATCTCTTTGAACTCGGCCTCCGGGAACTTGCCTTCGTTTTTCAATTTTTCCAATTGTCCAATATTCTTGGGTTTACCCTGGATAATCGGTTGAAGATCAGGTTTTACAAAAGGACCCATCTGGACCTGAACCAGACTGAAACTCTGCTCCTTGACCTTCTTGTCAAATCCCTCCACAATGGCTTTCTGCTGATCCTGAAACTCCTTGACTATCTGCTTTTTTCTTTCCTCATAGTTTTCCGATTCGAAGATCCGGGGGATGTTTTTTTTCAATGTCTCGATGAGATTCTCCATATCCTTTTCAAAGAGCTTCCCTTTTCCAGCAGGCAGACTGATCAATTCGGGCATGTCCGGGTTTTTGAAATTATTGACATAGCACTTGTCATCCGGTGCCTTCTGTTTCTTTTCCAACCGTTCCAGAAGATGCTTGATGGTAGTGGTTCTTCCTGTTCCAACCAGCCCTACCACGAAAATGTTGTAACCTACACTCTCCATGTCCAGCCCCAATCTTATAGCATCAATGGCTCTTTTCTGTCCTATTATCGCTTCACTGGGGGCCAGTTCGTCAGTATCCTTTATGCCAAAAACACACGGATCGCAGCTCCATCTCAGTTTCTCTGGTGGAAGCTCGTTAAACTTAGTCTTCTTGTTCATATTTGCCTCCAGACTAATTATTTTCCCTTATTTTGACCAAATCCCCCAATGGGAACAGAGGAACGAATATGCAGATCCCTTTGAGGGAAGGGTATTTGTATCTTGTTCTTTCTGAAGATCTCATCGATTCCTTTATTCAGATCGCTTATTACATCAGGTCTGCTTTTGGGGCTTGGTATCCAGGCTAAAAGATCAAAATTCAAGGATGAATCTCCGAATTCAATGAACCAGACCTTAGGCCCAGGATCTTTCAAAACCTCAGGATGATTTTGAGCCACTTCAAGCAAGGAATTTATAACCAACGGGACATCCGATCCATAGGCTACCCCCACATTGACGTGAATTCTTATTTTGGGATCACGGTGAGACCAGTTTATCACCTGAGAGGTGATAAACTCAGAGTTAGGCACGATGATGGAGATGTTGTCGAAGGTACGAATCAAGGTGGCTCTGAGACTGATATTCGAGACTTTGCCTAAAACATCACCTATGGATATCTGGTCGCCTATCTTTATAGGGCGTTCAAACAAAATGATCAAACCGGAGATAAAGTTGGAAACTATATTCTGCAGTCCGAATCCAATCCCCACACTCAGAAGACCGAAGACAACAGCCAAGCTGGTAAGATTCAATCCTATGGTCTGGACTGCAATAATAATGCCCAAACCCACCATCAGATAATGCAGAACCTTTAAAATAGCCAGCTGAATTCCCTCATCCAGTTTGTATTTGGGAAACAATTTGGTTTTTATGACTTTCCTCAATCCCCTAGATAGAATTACAAAAGCCAGAATTATCACCAACCCAACTAAAATGGATGTTATTGTTATGGGCCTCTGGTTCATAACGAAAAGAGGATATTCTATTATCCGTCTGACTTCATTAAATATGTTGCTCAGCGCCTCCATCCTATTTGTCTCCTGAACTAAAACCACATCTTTTTCGCATAAATTATAAAATAAAAGATCCAGATTGTAAAGTAATTTTTCTAAGTAGATATGTGAGTCATTATTATTTGATTTGTAATCAATAAACTAATAACTAATTACCAATAAACAAATTACCCGATCCTGCCCCAGGGGAAACCCAGAAGAACCACAACAAATGCTATGAAAATCAGAAAAAGGGAAGCTGGCAAAAGCATCTCGTATATCTTTTTAAAACTGGCCTTGAAATAATCCTTGGTCACAATCAGGCAGAGGTGAACCGGCGAGAGCATAACCCCGGCAAATCCCGCTCCATAAGCCAGCATCATATAACCATAGTTAATCCCATTAGGCGAAATGAAGGAAAAAAGCACCGGATAGGAGATTGCAACAAAGGCCGAGGTCATACCGGTCAGAAGTCCCACGGTGAAGGGAATCGCAATTATAGCAAAGATGGGAGAGATTCCGAAATCTGCCAGGGATCTGGGTACGGTCTGGATTGCTCCGGAAACAGTTATCAGCTTGTTAAAGATCATAACCGAGAGGATCAGGATAACTATGTCCAGGGTGATAGCTTTCCTTATCATCTCCATCCATTTTGGGATGGGTATCTTTCCAATCAATCCAAAAAGGATTATAGTCAGCCCTAAAGCCAAAACCAGATCGATTTTCAGGGATAAATTCAGTCCCACCACTACCAGAACCGGTAAGGTACCTTTGAAAGCCAATCCCAGATTTTCAAATAATCCCCCTTTTCTTTGAGAATAGCTTTTCTCAGTCTTTATTCTGCTTGAACAGAACAAAACACCCGATAAGATCATGGCCAAACTCAAAGGGATTTGAGCTAAGATCACCTTCCAGAAGCTTATGCTTAAAAGAGAAGCAGTGAGAATTACCCCTAAATAAAGGGGCCAGGTGAATTCCAGGATGTGGCGAAACCAGTAGTTGACTACCATCTTCACCTCGGGTGAAAGGTTCCTTTTGGCTCCCAGATGCTCCACCATGGGAGCGGACATCATCGCTCCTGCAGGCATGGGCAAAAGCCCCACCAGAGCTGGCAGGAGGGTCAAAAGCAACTTCACGTTCCTGATCAGATTTTCCAGGCCTGTGCTTAAATTCTCCAGGCTTTTCAAGGATTTCAAAAGCTCCCCGAAAACCAAAATAAAAAGAACAATCAAAAGAAGATGGATGGTGGGCCATTCCACTACAGCGATTCCCATATATTTGAACATCTCAAAAACAGGAAGCCTGAATAGAAGTCCCAGGAAAACCCCACCTGAAAGTACGCTTAAGCCCAGCGATATTCTCCTGTTAATCAAGAAAACAATAAGCAAAAAAACCAGTGCTAATTTTAATAATTCAATCATACTTTTCCCTCAAGAACTCTTCAGTTTAACAAATTTTATAGGAAAATCAAATGATTTCTTTGTAGAGCTTGAACAGATTGCATTTTTAAATATTAAGTATGTAGTGGAATATGCGTAGTTGCTCGATTTATCGAGCTAAAACCAGCCCAATAAATTTGGCAACTACAATCCTGTAATCTTATATATAAGTGGGAATTTAGTTTTCGAAGCTTTTTAAGCTAACAATCAGGAATACCATTATCATCAGGGTCCCCTGGAGTGGGGCCGCTTCTGAAAAGATAATTTACAAGATATACTGCATCTGAGATGCTAACAGTATCGTCGCAATTCGAATCACCTACTATGGGTGCAGGAAAAGGATCAGGCCCTGACTGGAAAAGAAAATTTACCAGATAAACCACGTCCGCAATACTCACATGGCTATCGTTGTTAACGTCCCCGCGAAGAAATTGCACATACTTTGCGATTATATAATCAGATGTTCCATGAATAACATAAATATTTTCAGCAGAATCCAGAACAATATCCACACCACCCCACGGCCCAGCCCATAATTGGCTACCCTCAACATCATATTTAATGGTACCACCTGTGCCGGTCACATAGATATTTTTAGAACCGTCCATAACCATGGCATAGGGAATATCTGAACCACTTTCAGGACTATCGAAGTATCTTACCCAGAGCTGGTTACCTGATGAATCATACTTGATGGTGGCATAGTCAAAGGTATAGGGGAATAGACTGCCTGGAGTGGCACCGGTTACATAGACATTGCCGGAAT
>JBARPA010000076.1:0-6125 GCA_049642665.1 Candidatus Zixiibacteriota bacterium | reverse complement strand
TTTCAAAGATCTGTTGAATAATCCCGCTTTCATCAGCCTGGTAAGTAGCTGAAAGATATATAGATACTGAATCGATTCAAAGCCAAGTCTGAAAGAACTTCGAGTTAAAAGGGGACTTTTTTCTGGTAAAAACGGGCTCACACTCAAGCAGAGTCGGTTTCAAGATCTTCGCTAAATACCCTAATTTGTCTTGACAAAACCCTCAAAAAGTGTTATTCTTATCCAGAGAATTCTTTCTGACATCTTGCAGTATTTAGGAGTAATCCTGAGGGGAGAATACATTTAGACATTCAAATATGAGGTGTGATATGAAATCAAAGATATTTGCTGTTGTGGTTTTCTTGTTATGGACAGTACCATGTTTCGCCCAATATGTGGACACTGCTTGGGTAAGAAGGTACAACGGACCCGGAGACACCACAGATATAGCTTATGCGGTGGCTGTGGATAGTTCTGGCAACGTGTATGTGACCGGAGCAAGTTACGGCAGTGGGTCAGAGCGTGACTATGCCACCATAAAGTATTATCCTAATGGTGATACTGCTTGGGTGAGAAGGTACAACGGACCAGGAAACGACTATGATTGGGCTTGGACCATAACACTAGATGGTTCTGGCAATGTCTACGTAGGTGGACTAAGCTGGGGAGGGAGTGCAATATACGCCGACTATGCCACCATAAAGTATTATCCCAATGGAGATACTGCTTGGGTGAGAAGATACAACGGCCCAGGAAACTTCTGGGACGATATTCTTGCCATGGTCATAGATGATTCTAACAACGTATATCTATCCGGGGCAAGTTTCGGCAGTGGGGGGAATAGGGATTATGCCACCATAAAGTATAATACAGCAGGTACCCAACTCTGGGTAAGAAGGTACAGCGGACCTGGAAATGACTGGGATGAAGCTAAAGCTATAGCAGTAGACGATTCTGACCATGTCTACGTGACCGGATTTAGTGTCGGCAGTGGCACGAACTATGATTATGCCACCATAAAGTATTATCCTAATGGAGATACTGCTTGGGTGAGAAGATACAATGGACCAGGAAACTTCGCTGATTATGCTTACGCCTTAGTTTTAGATGCTTCTGGCAATATCTATGTCACCGGTGCCAGTTACGGCACCGACACAGACTATGACTTCGCGACGATTAAGTATGATCCGAATGGAGATACCGTTTGGACAAGAAGGTATAATGGACCGGGGAATAATAGTGACCTGGCTGGTGCTATAGTGATAGATTGCGCGGCCAACATATATGTATTTGGGTCGAGTGTAGGAAGCGGGACAAACTACGACTATGCAACAATCATGTATGACTCAAGTGGTAAGCAAATCTGGGTTAGAAGATACAACGGACCAGGAAATGACAATGATGGGCATTGGGAAGGATGGAATGGAATAGACGTAGACAATAATAACAATGTGTACGTGACAGGACATAGCGTCGGTATTGGGACATATGAGGACTTTGCCACTATAAAATACATCCAATACGATTCCATCCCCTTCGCCCCGGCAATCAACTATGGTGCCGGCGTTTATCCTCATTCCGTTTTCTGCACGGATTTAGATGCGGATGATGACATAGATCTGGCGGTGACGAACAACGGTGGGGACGACGTTTCCATCTTAAAGAACAACGGGGACGGGACTTTTCAGAACGCAGTCAACTACGGAACAGGAAGCCTTCCTCGTTTCGTTTTTTGTGCGGACCTGGATGGGGATACTGATCTGGACTTAGCGGTGGCAAATTGGGGTAGCAATAATGTATCCATATTGAAGAACGACGGTGATGGGACTTTTCAGACTTCGGTAAACTACGGGACAGGAGACAACCCGCAATCTGCTTTCTGTGCTGATCTAGACAACGATGCCGATCTGGATTTGGCAACGGGGAATGAAGGATCCGACAATATTTCCATCCTGAAGAACAACGGGGATGGAACTTTTCAGACCGCGGTCACCTATGCAGCAGGAGACTGTCCTTGGCCTGTTTTCTGTGCGGACTTGGATGGGGATACAGATTTGGACTTAGCTGTGGCAAATGTAGGTAGCGACAATATCTCCATCTTAAAAAACAACGGAGATGGGACCTTCCAAACCAAAGCAGACTATGGGGCAGGTGATTGGCCTCGTTCTGTTTTCTGTGCGGATTTAGATGGAGATGGGGATCTGGACTTAGCGGTGGCAAACTACTATAGCGACAATGTCTCCATCTTAAAGAACAACGGGGATGGGACTTTTCAGACCGCAGTCAACTACGGGGCAGGGAATTATCCTTATTCTGTTTTCTGCGCGGACCTGGATGGGGATACAGATTTGGACTTAGCTGTGGCAAATGAGGGTAGCGAAAACGTCTCCATCTTAAAGAACAACGGGGATGGAACTTTTCAAAGTGCGGTCAACTATGGCGCCGATGATTATCCTTTTTCTGTATTCTGCGCGGACCTGGATGGGGATACTGACTTGGACTTAGCTGTGGCAAATTGGGGTGATGGTGTCTCCATTTTGGAGAACTTAACCCAACTTCCCGCTAACCAACCACCCTGGGCTTTTTCGCTTATCACACCAGCAAACGACGATTCGCTTTTTGGTCCTGTGACTCTGCAGTGGCAGATCCCTTACGATCCCAACTTCGGAGATCAAATAAGATATGATCTATATGTGAGTACAGAACCAGGTTTTGATCCAGATTCCACTGCTGTCTATGATAGCCTGTCACTTAGCAAGCACAAAATGAGTCTTGAAAATGACGCCTACTATTGGAAGGTGAAAGCTTATGATAATTGGGGTGCAGAGACATGGTCTACCGAGACTTGGAGCTTCAGTGTCCATCCCCTTCCCGATACCTTGTGGATCAAAGCTTATTCACCCGTTGATCTGATTGTCACAGATCCAATGGGCGATTCCATTAGTGTAGATTTCAATACCATTCAAGATGCCACCTATGATGACACGATCCATCTGGATGAGGACGAGGACACCGATGATCTGGTCACTATTCCTCACCCTTACGTAGGAGAATACAGGATAAGAGTGATCCGTGAGGATGAGGTTCCACCTGAAGATTCAACTTATGATCTGGGCATAAGAATAAACGGGAGTATGGAGACCAAGTTGGTGTCCTGTGGTCCTGTTCCTCCGCCAGGTGAAGAAGATACAGTTGGCTATGACTGCTTTCAGCATTTAAGGGGCGATGCCAATGGGAATGATGAAACCACAATAGCAGATGTTGTATTTTTAATCAACTATATTCTTAAATCTGGGGAAGCTCCTGACCCGGTTGAATTAGGCGATGTAAATTGTGATGGAAATGTTGACATCATCGATGCAGTTTATCTGGTAAACTATCTTTTCAGAGGAGGAGAGCCACCGTGTAGCTGATGCTTATCTAAATTTCATTTTAATAGATCAAACGTATCAACAATTGAAGGTAGCTGTTTCAATTATGTTATAGTCCATTTGGTTTTTGGTCGTTAGTGGTTAGTGATTAGTAAAATCAATCAGGTAGATTCTTAAGGATGTGGGAGGCAGCGATTTCTGATCCGTTTATACGGTGAATGCCAAACCCTTTATTGGCCATTTCGCTTAATTTATTACTTTCCCTCAACTGGGTAATAATCTTACCCAGATTCTGAGCTTTTTCCATGGAATCAATTGGATAACAAACGCCTTGCCTCTGAGCAAACTCAAAGTTCTGAGGTGAGAAAGTCCCGATTAAAGGGAAAATCACAAAGATAGGCAATCCCAAGCCTATGGCCCAGTTGGTTCGCTCATGCGATGGAGCTACAAATAAATCTAAACAGGGCACTAACTTTTTTGTTCTTTTGGTCTCAGCCTGTCGCGTTTTTCTATGAATTAATTTTATTTCCCAGTTTTCTGTGATGTCAGAGGAAACTCCATCATCAACTACCATCCTTTTTTTCAATTTTTTCATCTCTTTTTTAAACCACTGTAATTTTTTGGAACTGGTGCCGGTAAAGATGACTGCTTTCATTCCATTGTCGATCACCGACTTGACACCGGCTAATATTTTCTTGACATGTTCTGAAGGATAGGCACCCGAGGTAAAAAAACCAATGGTTAAAGGAGTTGAGGAATTGATTCTTTCCAGTCGTGAATTGAATGCATTTTCAGCAGTTTCAACCAATGAGGGTTCGATCATAAGCCCGCAAACCACAATCGAATCAGGATTTGCTCCAAATCTTACCAGTTTATCCCCGGTTTCCTTTAAGGGCACAAATATTTTTTTGACATTAGTTACAGCACACTCCAGGGGTGCTGCTATTTCCCCGTGGACATACCAGACGGAGCAGGTTTGGGCTAAGATCCTGGCTAAAAGGGGATGGGCAACCAGACAGATTCCCTTAAAACCCCTCATGTTTTTTTTGAGGTCCCGACCTAAAAGGTTAAGAATTAAAGATTTATCAGAGGGTTGGGCAGCTGCATCTCGAAACAGATTATAGAGTTTGACCACAGGTCAACTCCTGCTTCCAAAATAATAAAGCGAATGTATAATCCTCCACAGCGATCTTGATATTCCAGCCCTTTGTTTGAAAACGGTGAATTGATATAATCTCAGGTTTTCATCTTTCTTGAATAGGGCATTAATAACGCTATCCAGATAGCTGGGATGTCCTCGTCCGATTTCTGTAGAAATTGTGACTATCTGGAAATTATTTATCTCCTTGAAACTCTCAGATGAACTTGATATATATTCTTGGCTATTTTTTATGCTCATTAGATTTGGTATTTATTTTAAAGTAAAAAGTAAAATCTAAAAGTCAAGTATCTTTAATTCCCATAAAAATCCGTATTTAAATTTAAGAAATTCAGTTCATTCCCGTGGTTTATTTGTGCAAAAATGTATTGACTATTTCCGTAAGTTTCCTATATTAAAAGCCTAAAAATGAAGGTTCTTTTAACTTTTTCAACGGAGGCAGGAATTTGAATTATGCAGTGATTTTAGCTGGAGGAAAAGGGGAGCGATTCTGGCCACTATCCCGGGCCCTTCACCCTAAACAGCTCTTGCAGATCACATCAGACAAGACCATGTTGCAGGAGACCATAGACAGGATTTCTGATCTTATACCTATCCAGAACACTCTGGTGGTCACTGGCGCTGATATCAGGGAATTACTGATGAAGAGTGTGTCCTCTTTAAAAGAGGAAAACGTCCTTACTGAACCGGAAAGTAAAAATACCTGTCTGGCCATTGGTGTTGCCGCAGTTCACATTAGAAAAGTAAATCCTGAAGCTACCATGGTGGTTTTATCCTCAGATCATCATATAAAATCCCCTCTGGAGCTTATCCGGGTCTTGAAGGTGGCTGTGGATGTAGCTAACAAGGAAGAATACTTAATCACATTGGGCATCGTGCCTACCCGGGCTGAAACGGCTTACGGCTATATTGAGTTAGCTGATCTTTTTACCACTCATGAGGAGATATCGGTTTTCAAAGTTAATAAGTTCAAAGAGAAACCAGATAGGATCACCGCCCAGGAATATTACTATGATAGAAAGCATCTCTGGAACAGCGGAATGTTTGTGTGGAAGGTTAAAACCATCCTCGATGTTTTGAAAAAACATGTGCCTGAACTGCACGACAGATTGGAAATTTATTCTCAGGAGATTGGTAAAAAAACGCAGGAAGAGGCAGCAAAAAAGCTTTATCGGGAAGCGGTGAGCATCTCCATTGATTGTGCGGTTCTGGAAAAGGCGGATAACGTTTTAACCGTGAAAGCTGACCTGGCGTGGGATGACGTGGGCTCCTGGTTAGCTCTGGAACGCATAAAGAAGAGAGATAGGAACAATAATGTGATTTTGGGCAAGGCTGAAGTGCTGAACACTTATGAAACCACAATCGTTAACGAGGGTAAGGGAATCATAGCTGTTCTGGGTGTCTCGGATCTGGTAATAGTGAAAACCAATGACATAGTTTTTGTCTCCCACAAGACCAAGGCTCAAGACGTAAAAGAATTGATTCATGAATTTGCTCGGAACAAGGAGCTGGAAAAGTATTTATGAAAACAATCAAGTCTTTAACAATTATTTCTCTTTTCCTCTTGATTTTTCTGAATTGTGGAATAAAGCCTTGTGTCAAAGAGCGAATGAAAA
>JBARPA010000075.1:0-3739 GCA_049642665.1 Candidatus Zixiibacteriota bacterium | reverse complement strand
CCTTTAGAGTCAGGGGGGACGTGGTTGAGATTCACCCAGCCTATGAGGAAACCGCCATTCGGGTGGAGCTTTTTGGTGACAGGGTGGAAAAGATCTCCATCATCGACACCCTAAGAGGGGAGATACTGGAGGAGAAGAAAAAGGTGGCTATCTATCCCGCCAAGCATTTCGTTACCACTTATCCCCGATTGGAGCAGGCAATAAAAAGCATTAAGATTGAACTGGATGAAAGGTTGAAATGGTTCAGGTCTCAGAATAAGCTTTTGGAAGCTCAGCGTCTGGAATCCAGAACAAAGTTCGATATGGAGATGATGAAGGAGATCGGATACTGCGCCGGAATCGAAAACTACTCCCGACACCTTTCAGGTCGCAAACCCGGTGAACGTCCCTATACACTGCTGGATTTCTTTCCTCAAGATTTCCTGATGTTCATAGATGAATCCCATCAAACTATTCCTCAAATCAGAGGGATGTACCGGGGTGACCGTTCCCGAAAGGAGACCCTGGTGGAGTATGGATTCAGACTGCCCTCTGCACTGGATAACCGGCCTCTTTTCTTTGATGAGTTTGAATCTATAATAAACCAGGTGATATTCGTCTCCGCCACCCCGGCGGATTATGAGCTGGAGAAAAACAAGGGGGTGGTGGTGGAGCAGGTGATAAGGCCCACCGGAGTAATGGATCCTAAAATTACGGTCAAACCTTTAACTCATCAGGTGGATGACCTTCTGGAGGAGATCAAACTGAGAGCTGGCAGAAAGGAAAGGGTGTTGGTTACAACCTTAACCAAACGTATGGCCGAGGATTTGGCTGATTATCTGTCTCAGATGAATATCAGGGTAAGATACCTGCACTCGGAGATCGACGCCATCGAAAGGGTGGACATATTAAGGGATTTAAGACTTGCCGAGTTCGACGTTCTGGTAGGGATCAATCTTTTAAGGGAGGGTCTGGATCTACCCGAGGTTTCCCTGGTGGCTATACTGGATGCGGACAAGGAGGGATTTTTGAGATCGGAGAGATCTCTGATTCAGACTGCTGGTAGGGCAGCCAGGAATCTGGCCGGAGAGGTGATTATGTATGCGGACATTGTAACCGATTCGATGAAGAAGGCCATACAGGAAACCGAACGCAGGCGGAAAATTCAACAGGAGTACAATGAAAAGCACGGGATCACCCCCCGCACTATCTATAAGTCCAGAGAGGAGATTTTAAAGACCACCACCTTTGCCGATTCCAGGACCGCCTCGACCTTGAAAGAGGAAAAACTGAGCTATCCTGCCAAGATGGGCGTGGAGGATCAAATCTCCTATCTGCAAAAAGCCATGCGGGAGGCAGCAAAAAACTTAGAATTTGAAAAAGCTGTCTTCTACAGAGACGAGATACTGAAAATAAAAAAGAGAAGACAGAGAAAAGGTTCCAGATTAAAATAGGAGTGAGGTATTACTATGTTTAAAAAATTATTATTTCTTTCCTTTTTTGTTCTATTGTTAGCAATATTTCTTTTATCCTGCGAAAAATCGACCAAAAGTGAAGGTCCCAAAAACGACAAAGAAGCCATAGAGACATTGATCAATTATTATTCCAGTATTTTCAAGGTGGATACTTTTAACACCCTGGAGGATACCGTCTTTTATCGGGAGATAAAGAAGCAGGAATACTATATTGATATAGACATAGATGATGCACCTCCTGAAACAATTTACACCAAGATCGCCAATGTGGTATTCATTGACAGCATGGAGGGCGTTTTTCATCTGTTCTTAAATGGGAATGAGTATCAAAAGGATTTCAAGGCTGTCTCAAAAGTTAAGGGTTATTTTGAGAAGTGGGGGGAGGACTTTGATGATTTCCGGGGTTGGTTTTTAAAAAGAGTGGCGGGCAACAACACATATTCCATACCAACCATCTCCGCAAGTATGCTCTTACGTGTTGAAAGCCCCTCAGGTGACCATGTCCTTTCCGCAGACAACATAGTTTCATTAACCTATATAAGAGACGTGAGGACTTTCGGAGCAGGAGATTCTTTAAGCTTCAAGATAATTGAGTCGGATACCTCCCGGCTTTTTTATCTTCACTACTTGAAAGACGGAAATTACCTGAAGGTTCCATTTACCAGGGATGGAGATACGCTTAGAACCACCTGTAAAATAAGCGGATCAGGTTATCAGCACTTTTTTATAGACATATTAGATTATAATACGGTACATGACAGCCAGGCTGTGTATAAATCAAATGCTCTGGGAGTATTGTTCAAGGTTGATTAGAAAAAACAGATTAATTCTATTTGTGGTTTAGAATTATGTAGTTTTATAATTAATAATCACAAATCTGCGGGGCTGGGCCACTTCTGAAAATATAGTTTATCAAATAGACAGCATCAGCGATAGTTACATCCTGGTCGCAGTTGGCATCGGCAGATTTCAGAGGGCAGGGTTTCTCCCAATCCTTGAAGAGGTAGTATACCAGATGGGGCACATCCAGTATGTCCACCAGACCATCCCAGTTTAAATCACCGGGATTGTAAGGACAGAATTGTATGTGATAAATCCCTTTGACAAATCCTGGGCTAGTATCAACTCCAACGGTATCAATGAGGTGAAGGAAATGACCAGTGCCAGGATATATGCATGTATCCAAACAGATAGTTCCGCTGTCCACTGCAGTTAAGGTGAGGATGAACAGAGGACCATCGCCAGGAGGCAAGGGAGGAGAAAGCATGTGAATAGCTGTTGCCAAGAACCAGGGAGGATAATAATAAAAGCCTGTAGCCGTGACTCCCCAGTCTTCCACCCTGCTTCCTATAAAACATTTAGGTTTTGGTGAATGATTATTCTTATCATATTCGAGGAAGATCCTGTCATGAGCATAATACTTGTCAATCAACGGGCATGCAAATGCAACTATGCAGTTTTGGTTTTTTAGATTAACACTGACCTTGAAATCCTCTCCTTCAGGTTGAATGTAAAAGGTATCCCCGTCAGCTGATATCCTTGAGGTGGGAGCTGGTTCAAGATAGACGATGTCTTGATTTGGGTTGAGAAGACGCATGTGAAGTTTAGTGAATACAGGTTCCCATGACCAAGCGTGTATTCCAGTGAATGATAGAACATTGCTTGGTGGAAAAAAGGATGAGTCAATCTGCAGATAACCGGTATCGGAGATAGTGAAATAGAGGGTGCTCAAAAGCCCACGACCCGAAGGAATTGTATCATAATAGCATACAATCCCAAGCAAAACCTGTTTGTTCAAACTGTCGATAGTCACATTCACATATTTATCATTTATCTGCTCTAACCTGCTTCCTAAAAAACTTACCGAATCCAAAATAGCTGGTTCTGACCAAATAAAGGGAGCTGTTATAGATGATAATCCCTCATCATGGGAAAATACAATGGGCACCTTGAGTTTAAGCATATGAGTCGAATCCTCCATATAATACCTGACTCCCTCGAATAGAACTGTATCAGGAATTCCAGGATCTGCAGCAGATGTAGTAATAAGGAAAGAGCTGAAAATAATCCCCATTAAAGATAAAATCAAAATCACTACCCAAAGCTTCCTTGATCTTTTCATATTTCACCCCGCTGGTCAAGGGTTTCGCTATTTTTGATTATCTGTTATCAATTTATGAATTGCATTTAAATTGTCAAGTAAAATTTAGGAGATCTCTGAAAAATATGTATGGGCCAGTGGCGGAGTATTGAGAAGGTCTGCCCAAGCGTTTGCAGTCATTACG
>JBARPA010000074.1:0-2570 GCA_049642665.1 Candidatus Zixiibacteriota bacterium | reverse complement strand
AGCGGCAAATCGATTTGGTGTATCTATAGACAGCTTTATAAAACTACACGATTCCATGAAAATTGTCAAGGGCAAAAGATTTATTGAAAAATCACTATATGAATATAAACGAGGGGAAAAAAGCTTCCTGTTGAGACTGACTATCCCGGAGTATGTAGGCTTTGAGTTAATTAAAGGAGAAGTGGATTGGGTAAATTATCTGGCTGATAATGGGGTGAACGTTCCGCGAGTAATTCCGTCCGAAAACGGAAAACTGGTTGAGGTGATTGAAGTAGACAGCTCTTCTTTTGCAGCTATTGCTTTTGAGAAAGTAGAAGGCAGGAAGATTGATTTTAGCAATGCTGATGAATGGAACGCAAAATTGTTTGAAAGATATGGCAAAATCATGGGGAAGATGCATGCCTTAACAAAGAGATATGAATCTAAGAATAGATCGCTTACCAGACTGCAGTGGCATGAACAGGATTGGTTTGATATTGACACCTACTTACCTCAATCGGAATCCCTTGCTCGCAGGAAATGTCATGATCTAATAAAAATGACGCATACTCTACCCAAGGACAGAAACTCGTACGGACTTATTCACGGAGATGCCCACCCCTGGAACCTCTTACTGCATAAGGGAGACATCATATTGACTGACTTTGATTTTTGTGAGTACAACCGGTTTGTGTCAGATATCGCAGTTGCATTATTCTATGCTCTTATGGCTCCGATTGAAGGAATGGATAAGATATCTTTTGCCAGATGCTTTATGGAAAACTTCATGAGTGGCTACACTAAAGCCAATAGTATAGAGGCTTATTGGATGAAACAAATAGCAACCTTTCTAAGATTAAGAATGGTATCCAAGTACGTGCTCCATTACCAGGAGTGGAAGTCCAATTTTATGTCAGAAAACAGAAAATCAACATTCATGGAGTGGAAGTACAAAATTGAAAATGACATCCCGTATATAGATATTGATTTTTCTGACTTCGCTTAAGCTGGAATGATCAAAGTGTAACTTTATGGATCTGAAGAACCGAACAAAAGAGAAATAAGATGAGTTTATATGGCAAGCTTTCTATAAGGGCACCATATAATATCACTTCATCATTTACTGAAGATTTTAACATCCACTACATAGGGGATCTTGGTAGGTATTGCTTCTGTTTTTCTCCCTCAGGGGTGATTCAATCTGATATCGTTTTTAGACTACTTTACCAGCCCTATCCTCTTCAGTAACGCCTTAAACCTAGGATCCGAGCGTACGCTGTCAAAAAAGGGTAAGGTATTGATTGTAGCAAGAAAAGATTCGCGTTCTAAATAAGCCTTTTCCAGATATCCGAACGCTTGATCCATATGTCCAAGTCCCATGTATATCATAGCTTTACAGAAAGGCGAAACATACTTCTGGGTCGAAAGCTCATCCAATCGACTGAGTATTTTTAGCGCCTGATTTTCTTGACCTGACATTGCATAAGTAGTTCCAAGCGTCCATAATGCAAATGGGCTTTCTCCTGAAAGAGTGACCGCCTTCTGGGCCGATATAATCGATTCCTCCCACATTCCTTTCGCAGCAGATGCCCATGCTTGGAAAAGATGTGCCAACAAAAAGTTTGGGTCCATTTCCAGCGTTTTACGGCACTTATGAATAGTTGTATCGTACTGCCGTAACCATGTGTAAGCATGTGCTTCAACTGCTTTTATGATGAGCGAAAGGGGATCCAATTCAAGAGCTCGCTTCAGTTCGGCAATTGCTTCATCGAATCGACTTATATTTCCTAGGTGTACGGCATACCATTCGTGACCTGTTGCATAGTTTGGGTTGAGATCAAGTGCTTGTTTGAATTCATTTTCGGCACCAGCCCAGTCCCAATCATAAAAGGTCAGGATCCAGCCGAGTGAGGCATGAGCCTCGGCAAGCGTATGGTCAATCTCCAGCGCCTTTTCGGCTGCAACTCTTGCTCGGGGATAGGCCTCTTTTGGATGCACCCAAGCGTAGTGTCCCAGCAAAACATAGCAGTCGGCTGTCCCTGTATAGGCAAGCGCATACAGGGGATCTCTTTCAATCGCCTGCCAGAAATATTCCGCACCTTTCTTAAGCCCCTCCTCTGTTCTTTTGTTCCAGAACCAGCGGCCCTTTAAATACAAGCTATAGGCATCGAGATCTTCAGTATAACGTTTTACAATTTTGGCTTTCTCTTTTCCCAAAAGCTTGATCCTCAGTTTATCTACGATCGCCAGGGAGATCTCATCCTGGATGGCAAACACGTCTTGCATCTCCCGGTCGTATTTCTCGGACCAGAGATGGTATCCATCGGCAACATTAACCAGCTGGGTGGTAATGCGGACCCGATTGCCTGCTCTTTTAACGCTCCCCTCAAGCAGTGTCTCCACGTTCAGTTTCTTTCCAATCTCGCGGATATCTACAGCTTTATCTCTGAATGAGAAAGCTGAGGTTCGGGCAGCTACGCGTAAACCTTCCACATGCGTCAGGGCATTGATGATCTCCTCTGCCATACCGTCGCAGAAGTACTCCTGCTCTTTATCTGCACTCATATTGGTAAACGGGAGAACAGCAATGG
>JBARPA010000073.1:0-1770 GCA_049642665.1 Candidatus Zixiibacteriota bacterium | reverse complement strand
CCGCATTATGCGGCACAGAGGCCTTGTTCCGGCATTATTTTCACTGCTCTTACCACAGCGGCTCTGAAGATGTTTACTCCTAACCCAAGTTCATGACTCCAAAAAATTTTTCCTTTAAAATCAATAAATTACCTTTGACAAAGATCGTGTTTTGTCACTACAGATTTCAATTTTTTATAAAATTGTCTTTACCTTTTTTCCTGGTTGATAAGGAAGCTTCAGGGCATCATAGATTTTCTTATTAAATAACTCAGCCCTGGAAGACTTTCTTATATAAATCATTTTACCGTCTTTTCTCTTCATCTCAGTTGTTATTCTTACTTGGCTAGACAAGCGGTCGCGAATAGTTGTCCAGCTGAGACCTATTCCCTGACGTCGGAGTTTGAACCGAATATTATGTAAGAGGTGATAGGCCAGGACAGTAATGAATATATGTCCATCTGCCCTGGATTCTTTCTGGTGATGGATTGGTCTAAATCCTAATTCAGACTTCATGCAGCGAAAGGCATCTTCTATGTCGGTAAGCATATTGTAGATATTCCATATCTGTTGTTCTTTGAATCCTTCTGTGTTGGTGCGCAGACAGTATACGCCATCGTTGGTCTTTTCTTTCAGATCCCAGTTAATACCTATAGCCCTGTCGGTTTGGGGATCTTTCTTTATGGTAATCTCATAACGATGGGCTACCCGTTTGAACCTTTCCTTCAAGCGGCCTATTTTCTCAATAACCTTTTCGTAGCGTTTGGTACCATTTTTTTTGTAAAGAGCTGATTGTGCCTTTTTAAGTTCTTCCTCAAAGCGTTGCTGAAAAAGGCCTTTTATTGCCTTTTCTTTTTTTTCTTTACCTTTTGAGTGGCAATAGAGTTTAAGTTCAGAGGTATCTTCGTTCTTTACCAGAGCTGCCTGAACAAGGTTATTATCGTCTTCTTTTACGATTATCATGTTTATGTTTGCTGGAATGTCTTTTTTTCTCTTGCGGGAAACCGCGAGATAACAGTATTGATTCTCTTTAAGCCATTGAATATTGGCTTCTGTTGCTATTCCCGCATCCAGCACAATGATCGGCTTGATAAGAGGGCTATTGCTGGCGGCAAGATCCCTGATCATAGCCTCCAGGGTTTTTGGCTCGCTAACATTTCCGTCAAATACATTGCTTTTCTTGGGAAATCCGTCGGCATCGAGGACAAGCCCCAGGGTTACCAAGGGGCAATCTGTTCTTTTCTCCTTTGATCGACCAAGGTGTGCCTTTATATTGTATTTGCCTGAACCCTCGAAAAAGGTATTGGTCAGATCGTAAAGGATAATTTTCTCTTCCAGATTAAAGAGATTGCGCTCTTTCCAATTCAGGTGCTCTTCTATGGCCCTTTTATGTTTCAGAAGCATGTCTGCTACCTTATATACCCGATCCTGGGACAACATAGTGAAGTCCGTATCCATCAATTCGTCAATAGCGCTTATCTGCTTAAGCCATATATGAGTTGCCCTCTCTGAGCTGGGATTAATTATTCTACCGGCAATTACCCCAATGGCTGCCTCCAGCTGGGGTTTATTGAACTTAAGTTCAGCCAATTCCCGATCCAGTTCAAGTTCCTTGAAAGTATGATAAACAACGTGTTCGGCACCAATAGTGCGGGCCTGCTCATTTTCGATACTGTTTACATCTACCGTTTGGTAATCTGGGAGATAATCCGATGATGACCCCTTGTTAATGATAGATGATTGCCTGCGGATAATTTTTCTGGCACAATTTCTGGCAAGGGTTTCTATTTC
>JBARPA010000072.1:0-3535 GCA_049642665.1 Candidatus Zixiibacteriota bacterium | reverse complement strand
CTTCCAGAAAGTTGGAAAGAAAATAGGGGTGATTTGATACTTTAGAAGTTGAGTTTTCCTATCCATCCTAGTAAAAGCTCTAAGCGGGGAATCTTTAACCAACGGTATCAATTTAAGACTTATTCGGGAATAATAAATACATACTGATTTTAGACCCAAAAAATTGAAACATCCAAGTGGGGGATGGGTATAGAATGATAGGCTAAGGAGAATAGTAACTTGAGAATGATATTTAGATTTTTCTTCGTTTTCATTTTGAGTTTTTCGCTTTTCTCCGCAAATTCCTTTGCATTGAATGAGGGAAGCGAGGAGCTAACTGACTCAGATTACACTGTCCTCAAAGTCTGTGAAGGGGTAATTCAGCTGTTCCAGCAGTTCCCGGACTCTGTGTGGCCCGGATATGATCTTGCCCAAAGACCTTTTATTGTCTATGTGCCTGAAAAATGGGCTCTGCTTTTCAACTACTCGAAACAAACAGATGATTTTACTGCATATCCGAAGGATTGGCCTGATTTAGGTACCGATGTCTTATTTCATAAGGGACAATACAAACATCTTGCGGGGCAGCTTGCCTTTGAATTTCCAATCGATACGATAAGGGTAGCTGCCATCAATTTCACAGATGAGGATGAAGTTAAGTTTTTTGGTTATGTGGTTCACGAAAACTTCCACCAATATCAATTCCGGGCATTCGGTGAGATTCCCTGGGAAAGAGAGCAGAAATACCCGATTCAAGATAATGAAAACACTGCCCTTGCCTGTTTAGAAATGCATATTCTTATGGATGCAATAAAGGCAGTTTATGCTGATAATAGAAAGCAGGCGGAGGAATGTGTTAAGCAGTTTGTGGCTGTGCGGGACATTCGCTGGAAACAGAGCGATCCCTTTGTGGCAAAATATGAACAGGGACAGGAGATAAATGAAGGAACTGCCAGATATATTGAAACAAAAAGCATCTCACTTATGACAAAGCTGAAATACAATTCTTCCCTGAGCAGTCTCACAAGCCCTCTTTCAGAGGACTTCTCATTGATTTCGATGCCGGAATATCTTTTGAAGGATTTCGAAGATAGAATGACTGAAAATTCTATTTCCCCTGAGGCAATGCCCAGGTACAGAATATATCCGGTGGGCAGCGCCCAAGGATTTTTATTAGATTACTTCAAGATCGATTGGAAAAACAAAGCTCAAGAGGCAGGGACGGAGTTCACCTATGCGGAGCTTTTAAAAAATCACCTAGGCTTAGAAGAGAATCAATTTGAAGAACTTTTGAAAAAGACAAAAAAGAACTATGGCTATGAAGAAATCCTGGCTTCAACTGATAAACTCATACAGGAATACTCAGAGGGGTTTAAGGGAGAACTGGAATCCTTTGAGACTCAGCCCGGAAATAGAATAGAAATAATATTAAAATCCAGCGGGGTGCTTCGTTCCCGCTCCTCCAGAGCAAAAAAATGGCTGGTGGATAAGGGCACCAAAGAACTCTGCAGTCATTTCAATATTTATACACTCAAAGACGACGATCTCCTTTTTCAAGTGCATGATAGCGGTTTATTGGAGGAAAACGACTGGGACAAAAGAATAAGAAAAGTTATATTTTTTGCTCCAGAAATATCCTCAATCTCACTGGATGGGAATTCCATTAAGCTCGCCAAAGGTAAGCTTCATCAGTTTCAAAACATAGAAGTTCAGGGCACTAATTTTCAATTAACCTACTCCCAGAAGGGCAACATCAACTTTACTGATAATAGGATAAAGATACATTTAATTCCCTGACCTCAACCAAAAAGGGGGAAGACAACAAGCTTGACCTTTACATCCTAAGTATATATAATACAACTCTAAACTTTAGTTTCAGGAGTCCGGAAAATGGGATACGAGAAAGCTGCTCATCTTTACGACCTGTTCGACACCAAAGAAAATATAGAGTTCTTTTACCACTATGCCTCAGAGGCAGGTGAGATCCTGGACATCGGTGCTGGCACAGGCCGTATTGCAATTCCATTGGCAGAAAGGGGAGTAAAGGTTATCTGCATTGAACCTTCTCCTGCCATGAGAGCCCAGTTTGAAAAAAAGCTTTCCGCCCGTCCTGATATCTCGAAAAACATAGAGCTTGTGCCTGGCGATGCAATGTCCTTTAATCTAAACCGAACCTTTGCTGCAGCATTTCTATCCGGTACCTTCGATCATTTTCTGGATGATGGGGAGCGGTTAGCATCCTTAAAAAACATAGGCAAACATCTCAAACCAAATGGCAAGCTGATCTTCGATGTCTTTCTCGGTCTGATGAAGGACAGCCCCTTATCTCCTGCAGGAAAAGTGGTGAAAGGCGATACAGAGTATCGACGCTTTGTGGGAGACACGATTTTGCCGGATGAAAAGATGGAGGTCATTCTTGTCTTCGAGACCTATAAGGCAGGTAAGCTTGTAGAACGGATCGAAGAGCAATCAGTGGTAGGTATAATCCACAGGCAACGCCTTCATAATCTTTTAGAAAAAAGTGAATGTGAGGTTAAAAAAGAGTATGGAAATTACGATTTCACCGAATATAGGGAAGGAGACTCGCTTCTAATAATTGAATCTGTAAAAAAGAGGTAGAAAAAGGAGGCTTAATTTATGAGCACGAAAGATGAACAAATCAACATAGTGGACACATTGGCCAAACATGAGGAGGCAATAAACCGGCTGTACCGAACTTATGCAGATAAATTCCCGGATCATCAGGAGTTCTGGATGAATCTGGCTACAGATGAAAGCAAGCATTCTGAGTGGCTGCGTAAGCTGCTGGACAAGGCTAAAGAGGGCACTGTATTTATAGATGAAAAAAGATTCAAGGTTCAGGCTATACAGACTTCTCTTGATTTTATATTGCGCCAGATCGCTGATGCAGAGAATGATAAAATAGAGTTTAAAAATGCCTTGTCTGTAGCCCTGGATATCGAAAGGGCAATGATAGAGAAGAAGTATTTCGAAGTTTTCGAAGGGGACTCGGTTGAGCTGAAGCACGTTCTTTTAGCTCTGGCTGAGAGCACCAAAGAGCATATTCACAGAGTCGAGAGAGCCTGGACTGAATTGAAACAACAATAATCTAATCTTATAGTTTTCAGTGTTACAACTTCCCACATATGAAAACACGATAGATAAGACAAAATTTAAGTTCACCAAATTCAGTAATATCGGAGGTAAAGATGCAGGTTTTAGTGATGTATTATTCGAGATCTGGTAACACAAAGAAGCTGGCTCAAGAAATAGCCAGAGGAGTGCATAAGGTTGAGGATGTAAAGTGTGAGTTGAAATCAACATCCGAAATCACCGAAGACGATTTCCTCAATTCTGACGGAATCATAGCTGGCTCTCCTGTCTATTTCGGAACCATGGCAGCTGAGTTAAAGGAGGTATTTGACAAATTTGTTGGAATCAGGGGGGAAATGGAAGATAAAATCGGCGCTGCTTTCGCAACCTCCGCTGATCCATCCGGGGGAAAGGAGACCACCATTTTTTCGATCATCCAGGCTATGTTGATATACGGAATGAT
>JBARPA010000071.1:0-7621 GCA_049642665.1 Candidatus Zixiibacteriota bacterium | reverse complement strand
CCACTATGTTTTTAAATCCCCCGCAGACCGTGCCATACATAGTGATGGCAGCATTATAAGACCCACCACCCACGAAGGTACCACTGTCACTTTCCCAGTTGCCAGCTGCGTTCTGATATCCCCCGGCTATGGTACTCCACCTGCCCATGGCGTCATTGTGGAATCCGCCTCCAATTGTGGTGAACCAGGAGCTGGCGGTATTTGCCTGCCCCCCGCCTACGGTAGCATATTGAATGGTAGCCTGATTAAAATATCCTCCGGCAATCGTGGTTGAGACGTTACTGGAGACGTTGTAACGGCCACCACCTACGGCAGCCCAGTCACCACTGGCGGTGTTTTCTCTTCCACCGCTTACTGTAGAAAACATAGCTGTAGCAGAATTGTCATATCCTCCGCCAACAAATGCAGCCGTATCAATAGCTTCGTTCCCAGACAGGTTGGAATAACCAGAGAAAACACCGGCGTAGAGACCACCGGCTGAGTTATCTTGACCTCCTCCAACGGTGGCGGTATTGCCACTGGCGGTATTTCCCCTGCCGCCCCCTATGGTGGTGAGTGTTATCAAGGCCTTATTGAGACGGCCACCACTTATTGTGGCATATCCCCCGGCTGCACGGTTGGATTCTCCTCCGGCGACGGTGCACCAGGAGTTAAGGGCAGCATTTTTCTGTCCTCCACTCACGGTGGCATAAGGGTTGGGTGAGGATCCCGTTCCCGTGGTGCAGCTTACTCCCAGGTTGACCATGGTATGCGCACTGTCATTATACAGAGCATTACCTGCTTCGCCCCGGGCAATTCCCCAGAAGCTATTGGTGTAGAGCACCGAATCTGTTAGGGTCCACCTTGAGGCCCCTCCGGATGCCGGCTGCCAGGTTCCTTTGCCGGAAGCAGCAGAGGTTAAAACATAACCGTCGGCAGCGCCGGTGGGCATTTTGAAACCTGACATCTGAATCGTATCGGCAACGTCCAGCATCTGGGTGGGGCTGACAGTTCCGATGCCCACGCGGCCCACCGAATCTATCACCATACGGTTTTCCGCAGCAGTGTAATCCCGGAAGACTAAACTCTTATCACCGGCATCAGCGCCAGGGTTGGTGCCCCATATAACCCAATCCTTGTTAGCTGCATTCAGATATATTGCCGGGCCTGCTGTGTTGACGTTGGTCAATTTGAGGTGATCTGCGATTCCGGTGCCAACGATCTCCAAAGCTGCATTGGGGCTGACAGTCCCGATGCCCACACTTCCGGATACTGCAGAGTACATATTATTGCCCGAAATGATCCAATCGTTGTCGCTGGCAACTCCTGCTTGAGCATAGGCTGCGGTATCTGCATTTAGCGCCTGGAAACTATAGGTTGCGGTATCTGCATTTAGTGCCTGAAAGCTATAGGTTGCGGTATCTGCATTTAGTACCTGAAAACTATAGACTGAAGTATCCGACCATTGTGCCCGATAGGCGTATGGCACGCTGGTTAGCCTGATCCTGGGTGAAAGGGCTCCTAAACCCATAACCTCTATCTCCAGCCAGTAATCCTCATCAAAAGGCAAATCGATAGAGGTGGAATCACCTAAGTTGACATTGAACAGGCCATCCGTGATCAGAACATTATACTGGGCTTCGTTCCATTTCATGTTTCCCAGGGTGAGCCGATCATAGATCCTGAAGATCAAATCGAACTCACCGTTTAAGGGATTTCCCGTATCATCGGTGAGCATCCCCTGATAGTTGATCCGGTGAGGAATCTCCGGCCAGCAGGGGCTGGCCGCCAGTATCAGAATAGATATGATGCCAAGCATGAGAAGCTTTTTCATCGCAAACCTCCTCTGGGTTTTTTGGTACACGTTTAAACTGAATTAAATGGAATATTTTTCGTATGGCAAGAAAAAAGTAGGGGCGGACCTCTGTGTCCGCCCGTAAATAAGAACCAGAACCTGACTTAAGTCAGGTTCTGGCGTTCACTCTTTCATTCGGAAAAGGGAGCCCACAAGGGCCTCCCCTGCATTTCCTGTTCGCGGGCTGAAGCCCGCGGCTACATTGCACTCTTTACTCTTAACTCTCTACTCTTTACTCTCTACTCTCAAGTGCTTCAATCCTCTTCTTCAGTTCTTCGTTCTCTGACTTGAGGTTCTTCACAACACCCAGCAAATAAATTGCAATTTTGTCGTATTTCACACCATCGGGTCTACCTTCGTTGTCATATATTACCAAATCCGGAATCACGTTTTCGACATCCTCGGCAATCAGGCCGATATCCTCCTCTCCAGTAGTTTTCCACTCGAACCTTACTGGCTCCAATTGTAGGAATTTTTGTGGATTGATGTTCAGCTCTCTTATGTTTTGCTTATATCTTAAGCTGGAAGTCTGCTTCCACAATTTTCCATCGCCATCTACATATACTTGAGTTCCACCACCACTACTTATACCTCTCAATCTGGCGGTTCCGTTAACATCAATCTTTTCTGAAGGATCAGTTATCCCAATACCCACATTGCCAGTACCATTTTTAATTGTTACCTTATCTCCATTTTGATAAAACCGAAAGTCATCGGTGGTGCCGTGTTTATACAGTGCCCAAGTTTCTGAGTCAGGATCACCGGTGTTTTTGAAGTTGATCTCTGGACTTATCGAACTGGCTTCAATCAAGATCCTGGGATTGTCTCCCACTATGTGTAAATTACGCTCTGGGTATGGAGTTCCGATGCCAACCCTTTTGTCGTCTTCAATGACCATTACCCAGTCGTCTTTATAGAAGCCGATCTGATTTGGACTAGCTGTACTGGACCTGCCTATATACCATTCATCCACTCCCGCTTGCGTTTTTAGCCAAATACCTGCATTGCCATAAATTCCGGGGCGGAGACTGATATGGCCATTTACGTCAAGTATTCTGTCCGGACTTGTAGTCCCTATTCCTATAGTTTCAGCGTATACGTTGCCCGAGAAGTAGCCTGCCCAGGGGTAGACGCCTTCCACAAGAATGCCGACAGTAGGATCCATATGGGCAGTCGCATCCACGTGTAACATAGTATTCGTCGTAGGTGGAGTTACTGTTCCAATTCCTACCATCCCTGACACAGCAGAATACATATCGTAACCATCAATGTTCCAGTCACCATCAGTTTCCGCAGTTCCTGCTATCTCTGCGTGGTCGGCTATGGCTGCTCTGTAAGCATATCCCACGCTGCTAAGCTGGATTCTGGGGGCAAGCTCCGGATCTGTTCCCACCTTAATCCCTAAGTATCTCTCAGGTGCATCGAAGACAGAATCAGGAATAGTGGTAGTTTCTCCCCCCAATATCACATTAAACAAACCATTCTCAATGGACACAGCTGTGTGGGTTTCGGTCCATAATGCAGTTCCATTGGTGGGAGCATCGTAGATGGTGAAGGTCAAATCACGGGGTTCATTTATAGGATTCCCCGTGTCACCTGTCAACATCCCCTGATAATGAATCAGGTGAGGAATCCCTGCCCAGCATACGCTGGCAGCCATTATAAGAGCCCCAACTAATGTAAGTAAAAGAAGTTTTCTCATAAGAGAACTCCTTTGGGTTTGAGGGTTAACATTTTTGGATAATTAAATGAAATTTCTCTGTATGGCAAGAAAAAAGTAGGGGTGGACCTCTGTGTCCGCCTTTTTCTATTATGAAAAGGGAGCCCGCAAGGGGCTCCCCTGCATTTCCTGTTCGCGGGCTGAAGCCCGCGGCTACATTGCACTCTTTACTCTTAACTCTCTACTCTAAACTCTTTCAACTTGCCTCCAGCCAGTTTGTGCCGATCTTCATATCCACTTTTACCGGGACTTTTAACTTGATTGTATTCTCCATTTTATCTTTCACCATCTCCTTGACCCAGTCTAATTCATCTCTGTGCACCTCAAAGACCAGCTCATCATGCACCTGAAGAATCATTTTGGATTTTACTTTTTTCATTTTGAATTCTTTTGCTATTTCAATCATGGCCACCTTGATCAAATCTGCCGCCGTTCCCTGGATGGGCGTATTTATGGCTACCCTTTCTGCGAATTCCCTTTTTTGCCGGTTGGATGAGTTTATCTCAGGTATGTAACGCCTTCTTCCCAGAAGCGTGACAGCATAACCCAATTCTTTTGCCTGCTCGATGGAGGAATCCAGATATTCTTTTACTTTAGGATATCGTTTGAAATAGACCTCGATAAATGCTGCTGCCTCCTGAGGGGTCATATCTGTGGACTGGGATAATCCATAGGCTGAAACCCCGTACATAATGGAAAAGTTGGTTGTCTTGGCTAATCTTCTTTGCTCGTCAGTCACCTCTGATAGCGGAACCCCGAAGACCTCAGACGCGGTTCTTCTATGAATATCCTCACCCTTTAAAAAGGAGTTAGTAAGTGTTTCATCCTCTGAGAAGTGGGCTAAAATCCTGGGCTCGATCTGTGAATAGTCTGAGGATAAAATGATAAAGTCATCCGTTGTTGGAATGAATGCCTTTCTTATCTTTTTACCCATCTCGGTTCGGATGGGAATGTTTTGCAGGTTAGGGTCGGAGGAGGACAGCCTGCCGGTTGCAGTTACCGTCTGATTGAATGAGGTATGAATCCTTTTTGTCTTTGGGCTGACTAGTGCTGGAAGGGCATCCACATAGGTAGATTTCAATTTGGAGAGCTGGCGATAATCCAGAAGTATTCGGGGCAAAGGATGAATCTTTGACAGTGTTTCCAGAACCTCCCAGTCGGTGGAGAGGGCGGTTTTCTTTTCGGTTTTCTTGACCGGAGGTAGTTTCAGATCCTCAAACAATACTCGGGAAAGCTGCTGGGAGGAGTTGACGTTGAATTCCTTTCCAGCCAGGGAGAAAATCTCTTTTTCCAGTTTTTCAAGCTCCCCCTGCATCGAATCTGACATCTCTTTTAAATAATCCACATCGATGCACACCCCGTTAAGCTCCATTTCAGCCAGAACCCCAATCAGGGGAATTTCCACTTCGTAGAATAGCTTCTCTAATTTCAACTCTTTCAACCTGGGCTGGAAGATCTCTTTTAATCTCAGGGTAAAATCGGCATCCTCACAGGAGTAAACTGTTGCGTCCATCAGGGGAACTTCTGTAAAGGATTTCTGCTTTTTGCCCGAGCCGATCAAATCCGTTATAGGGATCATCCTGTGGTCCAGGAATTTCAGAGCCATATAATCCAGGTTATGCTGGTACTCGGAGGGGTTTGAAACATAGGAAGCGATCATGGTGTCAAAGGAAATACCCTTTAGATCAATCCCGTACTGGCTGAGTACCTCCAGATCGAATTTCAGATTCTGCCCGATCTTTTTTATCTTTTCATCCTCCAGCAAGTCTTTCAGACCTTCGATCACCAGATCAAGTTTCAAATTCTTACATTGCTTATCATGATGGCCCACCGGAAGATAGAAGGCCTCGCCTTTTTTGTATGAGAAGGACACTCCCACCAGCTCGGCATCAATCGGCGAGAGGCTGGTCGTCTCAGTATCCAGGCAGAATTCACCTTTTCGCTTCAGTTTTTCAAGAAGCTCTGAGAATTCCTTCTGGTTTCTTACAACCTTATAGCTGACCTCTTCTTTCACCTGCTCAGGGGTGATATCCTTCAGAAAAGCGGAGAATTCCAATTCCTTGAAGAGCTCCTTGAGCCTGGGAAGGTTGAATTCCTTTGTTTCGAAGTCCTGCAGATCGAACTTATAGGGAACGTTGACATCTATGGTCACCAGCTTCTTCGACAGTCTGGCGATGTCGGCATGCTCTTTTAAACTATTTCGCACGTTTTTTCTTTTGACCTTTTCCGCATTAGCTAAAACTTGCTCCAGGGAACCAAATTTCTGTATCAATTCCTTTGCGGTTTTTTCTCCAATTCCAGGCACCCCGGGGACATTGTCCGAGGAATCGCCCATCAAGCCCATTACATCTGTGACTTTATCCGGAGGGACGCCGAACTTCTCTTTAACATTTCGACGATCTAAAAGCTCGATCTGCTCGCCCGATCTGCGGGGATTTAAGATCTTTACATCCTCATCCACCAGCTGCATAAAATCCTTATCTCCGGTAACCAGAACCACCTCCATCCCCTTTTTTTTAGCATGTTTGGCTATGGTTCCCATCAGATCGTCAGCCTCGAAACCGTCCTTCTCGACGACCGGAATATTCATGGCATCGATTATCTCCCTGATCCTGGGAAGCTGGGATTCCATCTCCTGTGGCATCTTGGCCCGGGTGGACTTGTATTCCTTGAATATCTCATGCCTGAAGGTGGGCGCCTTGGTATCAAAGACCATGATAATGTAATCCGGGTTTTCCTCCCTTAAGATCTTCATCATGGAGTTGGTGAACCCAAAAGGGACAGAGGTGTTCTCGCCTTTGGAATTTATCAGAGGATTCCGGATAAAGGCAAAATAGGAGCGGTAAGCTAAAGCTGATCCATCGATTAAGAAAAGCCTTTTTTTTGTGCTCATAATCTAACCTTAGCCCGGTATGGGAAAAAGGTTCTACGCTTTAAAAAGATAAAGTTAAATTGTTTTGGAGTCAACGAATTTCCAAGAAACTATTGAAAATGGTTACGGCATTGTGACGCAACATGCTCTTAGAATAATTAATTGTATAAACCTCATCTGTGATCTCAGTATATCGGTAGTTTGGCCATTTCTCATATTTTCTGATTGACAACAAAATAATTTGTTGTTTATTGAGTATAGATAAAGCTCTTTCGGCGGGTAGGGTATGATCGGCAAAAACGTTTCACATTATAAGATTTTAGAGAAGTTAGGTGAAGGGGGTATGGGCGTGGTCTACAAAGCTCAGGACACCAGACTCATGCGTACAGTTGCTTTGAAATTTCTTAACCCCCAGACTCTGGGCAGCGAGGAGGAAAAGACCCGCTTTATTCGGGAGGCACAGGCTGCTGCTGCACTGGATCATCCCAACATCTGCACGGTTTACGAAATCGATGAGGTCAAAGGGCATACTTTCATATCCATGGTCTGTATTGACGGGGAAAACGTGAGAGACAAGATCGCATCCGGCAGCTTAAAAGCGGAGGAGGCCATCGATATCGCTATTCAGATTGGGAGGGGACTCCAGATGGCTCATGAGAAAGGGATTGTGCATCGGGACATCAAGAGCGGAAACATCATGCTGACCTCAACAGGTCAGGCGAAGATCACGGATTTTGGCCTGGCCAAGTTAACCGGGCAAACAACTCTTACCAGGACAGACACCCCTATGGGCACCATCGCTTACATGTCACCGGAGCAGGCACGGGGTGAAGTGGTGGACCACCGCACGGATATCTGGTCCCTGGGAGTGGTTCTCTATGAGATGATAACTGGATCGCTCCCCTTCAAAAGCGATTACCATCAGGCGGTTGTCTATTCCATCCTGAACGAAGATCCTAAGCCGATTACGGAATTGAATAAAGGGATTCCTGAAAGCTTGGAAAAAATTGTGAATAAAGCCCTGGAGAAGGATCCAAGCAACAGGTATCAAAGTATAGATGAAATACTGGGCGAATTGCAGAGGGTCAAAAGGGATATTGCAGGAGGTAAGGAACCCTGGATTAAAAGGGAAAGGAAAAGAAAAACACTGCCTGCAATTCTAATCTCTTTAGCCGTGGTTTTGGTTCTAATTTAT
>JBARPA010000070.1:0-10255 GCA_049642665.1 Candidatus Zixiibacteriota bacterium | reverse complement strand
ATGTAAACTGGCCCAGTCTGGGTCCTCAAGCTATAGTTTATGAAAATGGCGGTTATCTTTACGTTCTCGATCTTGCTACAGAAAATACCAAAAAGATCACAGTCCAGATACCGGATGATATGGTTCTTGCCCGACCTGAGATCGAATCGGTCAGCGACTACATTACTGAGTTCACTCTTTCTCCTGATGCTAAGCGAGCTCTTATGGTGGCTCGAGGGGATGTATTTACCCTTCCAGAAAAGAAAGGAAACACCAGAAATCTCTCCAACAGCTCAGGTTCAAAGGAAAAAAATCCTGTATGGTCACCGGATGGCAAATGGATTGCTTACATCTCGGATAAGATCGGAGAGGACGAGCTGTATGTCATTTCCCAGGACGGGAGAGGAAAGGAGATCCGGATCACAAATGATGGTCATATTTACCGCTTCCCGCCTGTCTGGTCACCTGACAGCAAAAAGCTTTTGAATGCAGATAATGATTTTAAACTGTTCTATGTGGACATAGAAACAAAAAAGGTTAATCTGATCGATTCCAGCTTGGTCTGGAGGATTCAGGAGTATTCCTGGTCTCCGGACAGCAGATGGGTAACATATGTTAAACGAGCTGAGAATATGATGTATTCAGTATTCTTGTATTCCCTGGAAAAAGGGAAAGTTATTCCAGTTACAGAGGATTTCACCTATGATCGGGAGCCGGTTTTCGATCCCGAAGGCAAATACCTCTACTTCTTATCCAGGCGTGATTTCAATGCAGCCATAGGCAATATGGATTTCAATTTCACATATAATGAGATGGCCCGCATTTATGTGGTGACCTTGCAGGCCGAAACCCCATCCCCCCTGGCTCTGGAAAGCGATGAGGTAGATATAAAGGAGGATAAGGAGGAAATAGAAAAGCCAAAAGAGAAAAAAGCAAAGGAGATAAAAGAGATCGAAATCGACCTTGAGGGAATCGGCGATCGGATCGTGGCTTTACCTACAGATCCGGGCAATTATGAGAAACTAAAAGCTGCCAAAGGTAAAATTCTTTACCTGTCTCAACCGACTCGCACTCTTACCGGAGATAGACCCAAAAAGACTTTGCACCTTTTCGATATGGAGGAAAGAAAAGAGCATGAACTTCTATCCGGGATCGATGGCTATGATCTTTCATTCGACGGGAAAAAAATCATTTATAAGAGCGGGGAAAAGTACGGAATAATAGAAGCAAAGCCGGGCACTAATAAGGTTGGCGATGGCAAGCTGGACTTAGCACAGATGGAGATGAAGGTCGACCGGAAAAAGGAATGGGAGCAAATCTTCAATGAGGTCTGGCGCTGGCAGCGGGATTTCTTCTACGATCCCAATATGCACGGGTTGGATTGGGAACTGATGCGGAAAAGGTATGGTCAGCTTGTACCCTATGTAGCACATAGATACGACTTAACTTATGTCTTAGGTGAGATGATCGGTGAGCTCTGTTGTTCCCACGCTTATGTCGGTGGAGGGGATAAACCAAAAGTGAAGCTGGTGAACACAGGACTTTTAGGTGTGGACTGGGAACCTGATACTAATGCCGGATTTTATAAAATTAAAAAGATTTTAGAGGGTGAGAACTGGAAGGAGAACCTCAGATCACCATTAACCGAGCCTGGGGTGCAGGTAAAGGAAGGGGAATACCTGATCGCAGTGAACGACCAATTGCTCAAGTATCCCCAAAACCCTTATGCTCCCTTTGAGAACACTGTGGGAAAAACGGTGACCCTTAAAGTCAACTCAAAGCCGGCTTTAGATGGTGCCAGGGAGGTAGAGGTCAAGCCGATTAAAAGCGAATTCAGCCTAAGAGAGCTGAATTGGGTGAAGAGCAACATGGAGAAGGTGGAGAAAGCGACTAACGGGAGAGTAGGATATATATTTCTTCCTGATATGGGAGGTGGAGGGCTGAATGAGTTCGCCAAATCTTTCTTTGCTCAGGTTGATAAGGAGGGCTTGATAATCGACGTGCGGTACAACGGGGGAGGTTTTGTCTCTCAGATGATTCTGGAGAGGCTCCGCCGGGTTCTAAAAGCAATGGGCGCATCCCGGGGTCCGTTGAACTGGACCTATCCGAACAGGGTATTCCATGGTCATATGGTTTGTTTAATCAACTCCTACTCCGCTTCAGATGGAGATTACTTCCCTTACTTTTTCAGGGAATACGGATTGGGAACCATTATCGGAACCCGGAGCTGGGGTGGCGTGGTGGGATTCGATGATGTGGGACGAATGGTGGATAAGGGATACATTATCGCACCCCAAACCGCTCCATTTGGACCTGAAGGGGAATGGATAATGGAAAATTACGGCGTTGATCCGGATATCGAAGTGGATAACGGGCCTGACCTGGTGGTTCAGGGAAAAGATCCTCAACTGGAGAAGGCTATAGAGATAGTTATGAAAAAGATAGAGGAGGAGCCTAAGAAGCTGCCCGAGCGTCCAACCTATCCCATAAAGAAATAGATTTTACCAAATTCCCTTGTCCTGATCAAAGTAATGGATCGAAATAGCCATTGAAATGTAAGAATTTGAAATCAAATCCAATCCTATGATCAGAAAGAAAAGATATGCTTTTTCTCAGATAAGAGAAAAGATTCTTTCTGAGGAAAAGGGGAGCATCTATAAAAGATCATTCCAGCACAGGTTCGCTCTGGGATTTCCCAACACCTATGAGGTGGGGATGTCCAATCTCGGTTTTCAAACCATTTATAAGCTTTTCAATCAAAGGGAGGAGATCTTCTGCGAAAGATTTTTCCTGTTTGATTATGATCCTCAAAAAGGGGTAAGGACTCTGGAATCTAACCTACCCTTGAGAAACTTCTCGGTTATAGGCTTCTCGGTGCCATTTGAGTTAGATTATCTGAATGTTCTGAAGCTTCTGAAGCTTTCCGGCATTCCTCTGAAATCAAGTGAAAGGGATGAAAAATACCCTCTGGTTATCGGAGGAGGAGTGGCTTTGACTTTGAATCCTGAGACCATGGCAGATTTCTTTGATCTGGTCTTTATCGGGGAGGCTGAGTCCACACTGGATCAATTTATCCAGACCTATCTGAGATGCTTTAACTCCAAATTGACAAAAAAAGAGATACTTCTGGAACTGACAAAGGTTGAGGGAGTATATGTACCTCAATTTTACACTCCTATCTATCGAAAAGATGGATGGCTGAAGGATATCTTACCCCAAAAGGATGTTCCACAGAGGATAAAAACAAAAAGAACAGATCTCAACGTGTCTCAAACCTTTTCTGTGATAGTTACACCTCACACCCATTTCAAAGATTCCTTTTTAGTAGAGGTGGGGAGAGGGTGCAGAAGGGGCTGCAGGTTCTGTGCTGCGGGATTTGTCTATAGACCTTACAGGTTTCACACCTCCCAGAGTATTATAGGGCAAGCAGAGGAATATTCAAAGGAGATGAAGAACATTGGTTTGGTTGGTTCTCTTATTTCGGATTTGCCTGATCTGGAAAAGATAACCTTTGAGCTATACCGGAGAGGGTTCAAAGTCGGCATTTCCTCCTTTCGAGCGGACAAGGTAAGCCACAGGCTGCTGGAGATTTTGGTTAACTCCGGACTAAAAAGCCTGACCATAGCCCCGGAGGTGGCAACCCCCAGGATGTGGAGGGTCATAAACAAAGGCATAAATAGAGAAGATGTCTTAGAATGTACACGGATTGCCTCTGAATTCGATCTCTCCAATCTAAAACTGTATTTCATCATCGGCTTACCCTTTGAGAAAAGGGAAGACATGGAGGCAATACCGGTTTTAATTAAAGAGATGAGGTCGATATATTTCAAAAAGGGTCAAAAAAGAAAAAAGATAACCTTATCGGTAAATCCTTTCGTTCCCAAAGCTCATACCCCCTTTCAGTGGTTTCCCATGAACAAAGAATCGGAATTGAAATCAAAGCTGAAGATCATATCAGACGGGGTTAAGAATTTAAGAGGCGTTCAACTCGACAAAAAAAGCATTAGGCAGGCAATACTTCAGGGAATTCTTTCTATGGGCAACAGAAAGGTGGGCCAGGGATTGATCTATCATTTAGAAGATGATTTACCATTTGCTAAAGTCTGGCAGAAGGTGGGTATGGATATCGACAAGTTCATCTTCCAGGAAAAAGCTTTGGATGTATTTTTCCCCTGGGATATGATAGAGGTCGAAGTAAAAAAGAGTCTTTTGATTAGAGAATACCGTAATGTAATGAGGATAGCTTCTGAAAGAAGATAAACTGTTTTCCGCAGAAGAAGCTTTATTTGGTTACAGAAGCCTTCTGCCCTGAGGCCCGGCTCACTTTCTGCACCTTGCCCGATTTAAGGCAGGATGCACATACCCTGATCTTTTTCCTTTTCCCGTCGATGATAACGCTTACCCTTTGCAGATTAGGTGACCAGCGTCTTTTGGATAGATTATGGGCATGACTCATATTATGTCCAAACAAGGGCTTTTTTCCACATATCTCACAAACCTTAGCCATAGTTTCCTCCTTCATTTCGAATATAACAAAACTACGTTAAATTGCAAGCGTTCTTTGTAATAATATCATCTCTGTATTTATCGTGCATAATATTAGAGTTAATTAGACTTCCCCTTGATAGAGTTTCGTCGATAAACGTGAAAAAAAGAATAAAAAAACTTATGGTTTAATATCTACGTTGGTGGCGGAATTGTCGGCAGGACCCATTTCGGGGATTTCCGCCACCAATAATGATTGTTCAAATCCTGAACAGAACCTCTTGGTAACAATAATGTATTGATTTATAACAAGTTAGTGGAGAGAGGAGTTATTTATAAAATTATCGATAAAGATAATCATTATACCAATATTTTGGGCTTAATAATCCATTGAAATACAATATATTGTGATTTTTTTGCAATAAATCCACTTTTTTCCTTGACAAAGATTTTTTTTATTCGTAAAATTAGTTGGAAACAGTAAATATTGCTTTAAGGAATATCTCCATCCCTTTTTAATTCAAGGAATTATACGGAGGGATAGAAGCGTCGTCTAAGGAAATTTTTGTCTGAGCCTTATGCAAGTTGAACTTATGTCCATAACTCCCAATGCTGAGGACGTGATAGAAAGGGCTTGCCGCACCTGCTATCTGAGCTTTCATAGGTATGATCCACCTAAATCCACCCAGGAGCTGATCAAAAAGGTGATCAGGAAAGGACATCACTCTGTTTTGGAACATGCCACAGCTACCTTCAGGATAAAAGGAGGTTCGCGAGTCTTCACCCACGAGCTGGTCAGGCACCGTCTAATGTCCCCTTCCCAGGAGAGCCAGAGATATGTGGAATACGGAAAGACAAAAGAATACGAGTTTGTAATTCCACCCTCCGTTGAGGGAACTCGATTCAAAGATGATTTCAAAAAGAAAGCTTTAGAGTTAGAAAAACTTTATTCCGATATGGTGAAAGAAGGGGTGCCCAAAGAGGATGCCCGATACATATTGCCCAATGCCACGGTTTCGGAGATCGTGGTCTCGGCTAATTTCAGGGAATTAAGGCACATCTTTGAGGTGAGATGTCACCAAAGAGCCCACTGGGAGATAAGGGAGATATGTCTGGAAATGCTTAAGATAATGAAAGAGAAAGCCCCGATTGTTTTTTGGGTCTTTGAGATAGATGAAAAAAATAAAACAGCTATAAGGAAGAAAGCAGAGGAGGGAGAGGGAGATGTATGAAGATAAAAACACCCCGGATTTGAAGTTAACCGACAACTCCGTAAAGGTCCTGGAGAGAAGATATCTGATAAAGGACGATAAGGGGAAAGTGGTGGAGACTCCGGGGGAGCTTTTCTTAAGAGTGGCTACTGCCGTAGCTTCAGCTGACAGAAATTACGGAGCCCCAGAACCCAAGGTCGAGGAATTGACCAGTAAATTCATTCAAATGATGTCCAACCTGGAATTTCTGCCCAACTCACCTACCCTTATGAATGCCGGCAGACCTTTGGGTCAACTCTCTGCCTGCTTTGTTCTCCCCATCGAGGATACCATGGAATCGATTTTTGATGCGGTGAAAAACACCGCCTTAATCCATAAATCAGGTGGGGGAACCGGATTCTCCTTCTCCAAGCTCCGGCCCAAATTCTCGGTAGTAGCGTCCACCAGCGGTGTAGCCTCCGGACCCATCTCCTTTATGAAGGTGATAAATGCGGCCACTGAAGCGGTAAAGCAGGGAGGAACCAGACGGGGTGCCAACATGGGAGTTCTGAGAGTGGATCATCCAGATATTCTGGAGTTTATCTGTGCTAAGGATGATCTGCGGGAGCTAAACAATTTCAACATCTCCGTGGCTACCACCAAAGAGTTTATGGATGCGGTTAAAGAAGACGGTTGGTATGACCTAATTGATTCCAGAACCAATAAAGTCCATATGAAAGACGGAAAACCAGCCAGATTAAAAGCCCGGGATGTCTTTAACCGGATAGTGGAGCATGCCTGGAAAACCGGTGAGCCGGGATTTATGTTCCTGGATAAGATGAACGATGGAAATCCCATTCCTAAGGTAGGACTATTCGAGTCAACCAATCCCTGCGGGGAGCAGCCCCTGTTGCCCTATGAGAGCTGTAATCTGGGTTCCATCAACCTGTCCAGGATGGTCAAGGCAATTGTCGATTCCGAAAAAAAAGATAAGCTTTACTCCTATGAGATAGACTGGGATAGGCTGGCCGAGACCATAGATCTGGCTGTTCATTTTTTGGACAATGTGATCGATGCTAACAAATACCCCCTTCCCCAGATAGATTACAACACCAAGCAGAACCGAAAAATCGGACTGGGGGTTATGGGCTGGGCTGATATGCTGGTACAGCTGGGGATTCCCTATAACTCGGATCGGGCAGTGGAGCTGGGGGAGAGGGTGATGGAGTTCATCCAGACCAAATCACATCGGGCATCCTCTCAGCTGGCTCAGCACAGGGGGAATTTCCCCAACTGGGAAAGAAGCGTTTACTATGACCGGAAGCTCCCCATGAGAAACGCAACTGTAACCACCATAGCTCCTGCCGGAACCATAAGCATAATAGCAGGTTGTTCCTCCGGAATTGAACCTTTGTTTGCCGTCTCCTATGAGAGAAATGTGATGGATCAAACCAAACTTCTGGAGGTCAATCCCTATTTTGAAAAAGAGGCCAGGACCAAAGACTTTTACAACCAGGAGCTTATGGAGAAAATATCTGAGAAAAATTCCATTCAGGACGTCCCTGAGATTCCGGAAGATGTGAAAAAAATATACGTTACCTCCCATGACGTTTCCCCGGACTATCATGTGAGAATGCAGGCCGTATTCCAGAAGTTCACCGATAATGCGGTGTCCAAGACCATTAACCTTCCCAACCAGGCCACCATAGAGGATGTCCAAAAGGCATATGAATTAGCCTATGAGCTGAATTGTAAGGGGATAACCATTTACCGGGATGGGAGTCGAAAGGAACAGGTGCTCTCCACTCAAAAGAAAGTGCCCGAGGGGAAGGTTTACCCGTTGGAAAGGCCCTGCACTTTAACCGGGATAACAGATAAGATAAATACCGGCTATGGAAACTTATATGTTACCATTAACTCTTTAAATGGCGAGCCTTTTGAGGTTTTCGCTCAGATCGGTAAATCCGGATATTCCACCATGGCTGATACCGAGGCCATATGCAGGCTGGTCTCCCTGGCAATGCGAAGCGGAGTGGGAGTAAATAAGGTAATTGACCAGCTGATAGGTATTGGCGGTGCTTCACCAGTTTTTCAGGAAGGCGGTCTGATCATGTCCATCCCGGATGCCATTGCCAAAGTACTGAAAAAGCATTTTGGTGACGGAAAAAGTCAAAATATGGACCGGGATATGGATATGGAAATCTGCCCGGATTGCGGCGGAAAACTGGAACAGGAGGGGGGATGTGTTGTCTGTCGGGGGTGTGGTTTTTCTAAATGTTAATCGGGATTGGTGGAGGGGATGCCCCAATTCAAGCGAGGAAAGGCCTTTTGGCCTTTCCTCTTTTTTTTCTTGATTTGAAATTTAGCATTTGATATATTCTCTCAGCTTTTTTATACCGATAGAGAAAATATGAGCACTTTAACTCCCTCAGGAAGACTCTCCAAGGTGGAAAATGGGGACAAGATTTTTCAAATTCAGACCGAGTTCTTTCAACGACCCCAACCCAAAATCGCCAGCACGGTGATTTTAAATGGAGAGATAGTGAATAAAATAGAGACTCCCTGGGATGAGGAACTTGCCACGGATGAGGACCTGAAGAAAATAGAAAAGGCAATAAGGAAACAGCACCAGCAGGTCATTCAGATAGCTGGAAACCAGAAAGCAAAGGATGATAAAATCCCGCCTGAAAAACTTCCCAGGAAAGAACCCTGGGAAAAGCTTATTGAAGTTCAAGGAATAGAGAATCTGCTGGTTGCCAATGCTCAGGGCGGTGTGCTGTTTATGAACATAGATTCCCCCAGCAGGAAGGCCCTCCTTAAAACCCTGCAGCCTGTTATTAAACTGGCGAATTTCTTATCTCAATCCACCCGGTTGGGGGATTTCAAAGGTGGCCAGATCAAAACGGAAAGGGAAAAGATGGTCTGGATATATCAGGGGGATCAACTGTTTATAGCTTTTTTAAACCAATATATGGATTTCGATTCGTTCAAGGATAAGGTGAAGAAAATAGAATTGGAGTAAAAGGTTGAATAAAGTATTAGAGGAGCTAAAGGCGGTTCAGGGAGTAAGTGGGGTTCTGATTCTGGACCTGGAGAGACGGGTTACCTATCAACTCCTTCCAGCTCATTTTGAGAAAGATAACCTTCGCAGCCTGGCTTCGGCTCTTCTGGAACTTAGCCAGAAATATAATGAGCCGGTCAGAATAGACCTGAAATTCGATAATGGTATGGCGTTTTTTACCAGATTCAATCAGAGAGCTGTTTTGATCTATGGAAGGCCCGGCCTTAATCTCCGTCTTCTAAAATTGGTGGTGAGATCTTCCATTCGCACTATTGAAAGAAAGCTGGAGATGAAAGTGAAAAAAACAAAGGAAAAGCCCGAGGAAGGAAAATCAACTCCTTTTGCGAAAACATATGTTCAGACTCTGGTTGAGGCGTTAAACCAATTGGCAGAGGCATACAAGAAATTTACAGGTGACTATCTATTAACCCAGAATCTGCGTTTGGCCAGGGAAAAACTTCTTAAGGAGTTCCCATATCTTTCAAATTTCTACGTTGACAATAACGGCATGATATCCCAGGCAAAGGACACGCAGGAGTTGGTTAGGAAGGATGCAGTCTTTTCCTTCTCTCGATGGGCTTTTATGTTAACCGAGCTATCCTGTGAGATCTCACCTAGGATAGCAGAACTCAATATTAGAGACTTGACCAAAGAGATGGCTGAGAAACTTGAGGAAATGGAATTCTATCAATTTTATGAGAATAAAAAAACCGAGAAGAGTCTTCTCGGTTTTTAGAAAGGGCAATCAGTGAAAAAACGCTTCTCAAGTCACAGGATAAAGGGTTTTTACAGCCACCTTTCGTATTTTGCTATCGCTCGCCCAGAAGGGGTCATCGCGTACGCGCAACATCAGGGGACAACCTTCATCAGTTCACTGTTAAAGGTTTTTCAATGATCCCTTTCCATACATAAATTTAATATATCAAATGTAAAAATCAAGTCTTTTTTAAAAAAATGATCCAATCCTTAGGTACGGACTTAATCCAGGTTAAAAGGATAAGGAAGGCTCTAACCCGTTGGGGGGACAGATTTTTGAACCGGGTCTTTACCCCGGAGGAGATAAAATACTGCAAAAAAAAGAAATTCCCGGAGATCTCCCTGGCTGCCCGTTTCACAGCCAAGGAGGCAGCTATGAAAGCCCTGGGCACCGGCCTTTCCCAGGAGGTAAGCTGGAAGGACTTCGAGGTAACACGAACACCCAGAGGAAAACCAGAAATAAAATTATCGGAGAAGATAAAAAAAAGATACAGGAATAAAAAAATCTTAATAAGTTTAACCCATACTCAGGATTATGCTCTGGCCGTGGCTTTGCTTACGGAGGAAAAGCCAGTTCAGAATGATTCTTGAATATATCGTTAACTAAACTAAAATTCTAATCAATTCTCACCAGAGAAGAAAGGAGTATATATGTCAGATCAGGATAAAGTGCTGGAGATTTTTGAAAAGTCAAATGCCCTTCTTAAAGGTCACTTTCTGCTCTCCTCTGGCCGTCACTCAGACATCTATTTTGAGAAGTTTCAGGTTTTGCAATATCCACAGT
>JBARPA010000069.1:0-5397 GCA_049642665.1 Candidatus Zixiibacteriota bacterium | reverse complement strand
CGGTCTGATAAACAGATTAGCTACCAGGGTAGTATCCATCATAGACTCACCCGTTGACATCCTCCAGGGCATTAAAATACCTCAGGAATCGTTCAATCCCAGAAGGAACCAGTATTATTCCACGGTCATTATGAACAAGCTGGAGCTTTTGAGATCCTCCCCCAGAGAGAAGATCCTGGGTATCATGGATGAGGACATGTATATTCCCAGTGTGAGTTTTGTTTTAAGCGAGGCTGATCCCCATGCCAAGGTAGCTATCATTTCCACCTACAGGTTGAGGCAGCAGAGCCTGGAGATTTTTGATGAGGAGAAGCTCTATTTAGCCAGAACGATCAAAGAGCTGGTTCACAATCTGGGACATCTTCTCAACCTGAAACACTGTCCCAATCCCAAATGCGTAATGCATTTCTCCAATACCCTGTTCGAGACAGATGGAAAATCGGAAAAATTCTGTGACAACTGTAAAAGGAAAGCCGGACTTGTCATCTCAGGGTAATAAAGTAATCTACAGCGCAGGTACATCAATAAGGGAGAAGGAGCAATTCATAAAACTTCTGAAAGAGTTTGATATGGAAGTAGTAGCGGACGTGAGAAGATTTGCGAAAAGCAGATTTGATTATTTCTGTAAAGATAAACTTTGCTCAATGTTAAAGGAAAACAAAATCGGGTATGTCTACCTGGGAGATGTATTAGGTGGATTCAGGGAAAAAGGATATCAGGAATATACCGGAACTGAAGATTTTCACCAGGGATTGGATGAATTAAAAAAAGTGGCTTCAAAAAAGAGAACCTCTTTTATGTGTGCCGAGAGATTTCCCTGGAGATGTCATCGCAGATTAATTGCCCAGGAATTGGTAAAGCAGGGGTGGAGGGTAATCCATATAATCGATGAGGGTAAAACTTGGGAAGCAAAGGCAAAAAATCAAAACCAGAGGAAAAAGGAAAAAAGCAGATCTTTGAGCCTGCCTATCTGAAACTAAAAAGCCAGGGCGAGTTGGATAAACGGATAAAGGCACTGTTCAAAAAGTTAAAGAGTTGTGATCTCTGTCCCAGAAAATGCGGGGTCAACAGGCTCGAGGATGAGAAAGGGGTGTGTAAAACCGGAAGCAAGGCTGTTGTTTCCAGCTTTGGACCCCATTTCGGTGAGGAGTCCCCTCTAGTGGGCCATTCAGGGTCGGGCACGATTTTTTTCACCCACTGCAACCTGGGTTGTATCTTCTGCCAGAACTACGATATCAGCCACCAGGGAAATGGAAATCCGGTCGACGAGGAATATTTAGTCGAGGTCATGCTGAGACTCCAGAATATGGGATGCCACAACATAAACTTCGTAACCCCTACCCATGTGATTCCACAAATAGTTCAGGTACTCTCCCTGGCCAAACAAGAGGGCTTAAATCTTCCTCTGGTCTATAACTCCGGAGGATACGATTCAGTTGAGACCCTTAAAATCCTGGACGGTATATTTGACATATATATGCCCGATTTCAAGTATACTGATTCACAAGTGGCAAAAAGATTTTCCAATGCCCCGGATTATCCTGAGGTAGTAAAATCCGCATTGAAGGAGATGCACAGGCAGGTAGGGGATCTGGTAATAAACTCTCGCGGCATTGCCCAAAGAGGGCTATTAATCAGGCATCTAATCCTGCCCGATGATCAGGCCGGAACATCTGAGGCAATGAAGTTCATCTCAGAAGAGCTGTCTTCCAATTCCTACGTGAACGTGATGGAGCAGTACCGGCCAGAATACAAAGCCTGCGAATACCCTCCTCTGGACAGAAGAATTACCAGGAATGAGTTCTTAAATGCCATAAAGATCGCTAAGGATAACGGCATAAAAAGATTGGATGGAATAATCTATTTCTAAAATGGAAATCTTTCATCGCCATACCTGGGACGTCGATTTTGAGGAAGCCATAAGTATTCAGAAAGAGCTCTCAATATATGTAAAACTTAAAGACGATTTCGGAATAATTAAGAGAATAGCTGGAATGGGAATAGCTTTTTCTCTGTCCAAAGATGAGATAGTGGTAACCTCAATTGAGTTTTCCTATCCTGATCTTGAAATAGAAAAAGAGGGTTTTGAGAAAACCAAGATAAGTTTTCCTTACATTTCCGGGCTTTTTGCGTTCAGTGCCGGCCCGTCCATCCTGTCGATTTTCGAAAGGATCGGCCTTCCTGATCTGGTCGTATTCCCGGGCAGGGGCATTGCCCATCCCAGAGGAATCGGCCTGGCAACCCATATGGGTATTCTTCTTGACATTCCCACAATCGCCTGTTCCCGAACGCCCCTGTGGAGTGATTATCAAGAGCCTGAAACGAAAAAGGGTTCATATACGTTTTATTCAGAAGGACACAAAAAAATCGGAGCAACTTTGAGAAGCAAGGGCAATACCAGGCCCATTTTCATCACACCGGGCCATAAGATTTCCCTGGAAAGTTCCATTGGAATTATCCTGAAGTGCTGCACAAAATACAGGTTACCGGAACCCATTAGAAGGGCACATATCCTGGCAAAAAGATATGCGGGGTAATTAGAGTATGAAAAAATCAAGGGGTTCAGTCTTAGTTCTCGTTTTAAGCTCATTATTGGTATCAAATTCATTTGCTCAGGGGATCATAAAGGATGACTTTAAGGTCAATGACGATACGATGAGGCTGGATCAGGATATGCCAGATATTGATGTTGATGATCTGGGGTATTTCGTGATCGTGTGGCAGGACCCTCGAAATAATGGGACGGATGTCTTTGCACAAAGGCTTAATCCTTCAGGTGAAGTCTCAGGGGGTAATTATATGATTAATAATGAATTAAATGGTTATCAAAAATATCCGTCTATTGCTTATGGGTCTGCAGGTGACTTTGTAGTAGTATGGCAGGATTCAAGAGAGGGTAACAGGGATGTTTATGCTCAAAAATTCAATGCTTACGGTGATACTCTTGACTCAAATTTCAGGGTTAACCAGGATCTGGGAACCAAACCCCAGATCGAACCTGAGGTGGGTTTCTCAGCTATATTGGTTGTAGTGTGGGAGGACCAAAGACTGGATGATAGTGATATCTTTGCTCAGTTACTGGAACCTTCCGGTCAATTTAAGGATACAAATTTTAAGGTCAATGATGATACCGGAACATCCACCCAGCTTCGTTCAGACGTAGCTTTAGATGCCAGAGGGAATTTCGTTGTGGTATGGCAGGATAAGAGAGAAGAAAACTATGATATCTACGCCCAGAGATTTGACTCCTCAGGGAATTTTCTGGATGTCAATTTCAGAGTCAATGATGATCTGGGAAGTTCACTCCAGAACTTCCCAAAGGTGGATTCAGACAGCCCGGGCAATTTCGTGGTGGTATGGCAGGACAAAAGGAATGGGGATGAAGATATTTTTGCTCAGATTTATAATTGGACAGGGGAAAAAGATGGAGAAAATTTCAGAGTGAATGATGATATGGATAATGCTTATCAGGGTCATCCAGATGTTGCTATGAATAAAGAGGGGAATTTCGTTGTGGTCTGGGTGGATAAAAGAAATGGTGATAAGGACATATATGCTCAAAGATATGATGTTAGTTTCAATCCTCTGGGTGTGAATTTCAGGGTGAATTCAGACACGGGATCAGCAGACCAATCCGAACCGGCAGTGGCAACGGACGGCGAGAGAATATTTTTCACCTGGGTTGATGGGAGAAATAGCGATCTGGATATATTTGCCAAAGCAATTGACTGGAACTGGACCTATGTGAACGAAATTGATATTCAAGACGATATATCATCATTTGTCCTTTCACAGAATTTTCCCAATCCCTTTAACCTCACTACCACCATTCAGTTCACGGTTCACAGTAAACGGAAAACAGCCAAGAGCCCAATCCACACTACCCTGAAGATATACAACATCAGGGGCCGGTTGGTTAAGACACTGGTTAATGAAGATTTGAAACCTGGAACATATACGGTGATCTGGGATGGGAAGGACAATAGAGGAAGTGAAGTAGCCAGTGGAATTTATTTTTATAGATTGAAAAGTGAAGACTGTATTGAAACGAAGAAGATGCTTTTCTTAAAGTAGAGAGTAGAGAGTTAAGAGTAGAGAGAGTAAGGGCGGAGCTCTATCTCCGCCTCTGTTGGTTTATGGTTGATTAGTAATTGGTGGTTAGATAAATAAAGAACCATTTTCGTTGGTGGTGGAATTGTCATAAAGATCCGTTTCGGGGATTTCCACCACCATTCATTTGGGTTGAGGAATTCCCCGCAGGGTCTTAACGACAATCCCTCAACCAACTAAGAAGGTGGGACAGACATTTCTGTCTGTTCTGGCAGGTCGGTCATGCTTTAAGCAGATCCGCCTCAGGTTGAAAATCCTGTCCTACCAAATTAGAGGAATCCTGAAGGATTCCTCTACATAAAGGTTTTATGAAAATCTTGACAAATTGACTTAACGTATCTTACGAATATATAATAGAAATGTCGTTATTGAATCAGACTTTTTAATTAGGATTCTTATGAGTCGAAATTTTCTGATCGCAGGCATAATTTTTGTTTTACTTATTGCGGGCTGTGATGGCGATAATGGCACAAAGCCCAACAACTTTCCATATTATCCAGCAAGCCCTTCTCCTTCCAACGGAGCTACTGATCAGTCAACGAACGTTGATTTGAGCTGGAGCGGGGGCGATCCGGATGGCGATCCGGTAACCTACGACCTATACCTTGGCACAAAAAGCTCGCCGCCCTTAGTCGTTACCGGCTTGGCTCAGACAACTTACGATCCCGGCCCTCTGAATGAGGATACTCAATATTACTGGAAGATAGTCTCAAAAGACGATCAAGGAGGAGAAACCCCGGGTTCAGTTTGGAGCTTCAAGACAGGAACCGGAACAGGATTCGGGAACGTCGTGGAAATCGAAAATATCTACGTCAGCTCAGGAATAAATGTGGAGGTAAAGGTATTTTTTGAGAATAATAGGGAACTGGCAGCCATAACAGTACCTTTAAAGTATTCCAGCACAGACGTGGTATGCGACAGCGTATCATACATCGGGTCACGCATAGAATATGTAAACATGAAGGGTAGCACTCTCAAACCAGAAGACAGGCAAGTAATAATATTCGGGTTAGTGTTAACAGAATCTTACATACCAAAGGGAAGTGGGTTGTTGGCCAAGATCTATTTCACTATTCCCCATCCTGTGAATACGGTGGTGGAAATAGATACCAGTTTTTTCCCGCCATCCACTGAATTGGAATTCGTGGATTACACAGTCAGGTCAGTGACTCCCCAATTCATTCCGGGCGAAATTGTGATAAATATCCAATAGATCCCCATATAATTATAAAATCATTTCGGGTGATGGCAGAGCATCACCCCTACATTTTTTGGGGAATTCTGAGC
>JBARPA010000068.1:0-5348 GCA_049642665.1 Candidatus Zixiibacteriota bacterium | reverse complement strand
CAAGAACCCATTAAAAACCAGAAAGTCGCCTGAGCCGAAAGGGCAGATAGGAACCTGGAACACTCCGGTGGACCCCAGGGTGGTGATTCAGAATCTTCTATTCGCTTACAACGAAAAGATAATAGAGAATTTCAATACCTGCATCTGCGACACTTTTAAATTTTCAGCACCAGAGGACTCCATCAAACCGGGACGACCCGAGCTTTTCTCCAACTGGGATGCGAAAACCGAAAAGATGGTGACCAGCAGCCTCTTTGATTTTTTCAGGGAGAACAACGACTCAGTGGACTATCTCCTTTATATCGATTTTGACACATACCGGGAGGATAAGGATGCTGATACATTAGCCATCGTAACTGTAAATTACACCATAACCATTCATCAATTTAAGCCCGAAGGAGAAGATCCCCAGGAGGCTAAAGGAGTAGCTACCTTTTATTTAAAACAGACATCCCTGAACTGGTGGTCCATCTTCTTCTGGTCTGATATTCCCGATACCCCGGATGGATATGATTGGGCTTCTTTCAAAGCTCAGTTCAGGTAATTTCTCTTTTGAACTGTGAAAAGGATTTATCACAAATGAGTAAAAAACTTTTTGTCAGCTTGATATTTATTTTACTGATTGTATACGGAAACAGCTGTCAGAATCCATTCTCACCTTCGTGGATAGGTCCGGGAAAGGTAGTGCCCATTGCCCGACAAACTGATCCGGATAGCGTGTTATACAATTTGAAATATTCCTACGAGTATCGGGATAGTCTGGTCTATGAGAACTGCCTCCACAAAGATTTCATCTTCTTCTACAAGGATCAAGCCGAGGATCAATTAGTGGAGGTGGAATTTCAGGTGACTCGAGATGGCAGAGGTGGGGACATCTACAGAACCAACCGTTTATTTGAGGTTTTTGAGGACATACAGCTGGGCCTGTGGCATGTCGAGTATTTAGATCCGGCTGTGGACGCTATTGCAGATGAGGAATATGAAGGTCGTAAAGTTACCTTCCATCTTTCCCTCTACGACACGGATGGGGATTATAACTATCAGAGCTTACAGGCAACAGGATATGCCGAGTTCCGCTTTAAAAAATCCGAGGAGGGGTGGTGGAGAATAATCAGATGGTATGATAGATCAATATAATAACCTTTCAACCATTGAACCGTTGAACCATTAAAATCTTTGAACCATTAGACTATGATATGGAGGTAAAAGATGTGCAAGTTAAGCATAAACGTGGATCACGTAGCCACCTTAAGGCAAGCAAGAAAAGCCATCTATCCTGATCCAGTGGAAGCGGCCTTGCTTTGTGAGCTGGCTGGCGCGGACGGAATAACAATTCACCTGAGGGGCGACCGCAGGCATATCCAGGATCGGGACTTAAGATTTTTGAGGCAAGAGGTCAAAACCTCCTTGAATCTGGAAATGGCAGCCACAGATGAGATGTTAAAGATCGCCAAAGAGGTCAAACCCGATACAGTCACCCTGGTTCCGGAACGCCCCCAGGAACTAACCACCGAGGGCGGACTGGACCTGAAGGCTAACCTCGATACCCTTTCCAAAGCCATTGCCGAACTGAAAAACAACGGGATGAAGGTAAGCCTGTTCATTAACCCGGATGAGAAAAGCGTGGAGAAATCAGCTGAACTAAATGCCGACTACATCGAGATAAACACCGACAGCTACTGCGAGTCAAAAGACGAGGATATACATAAAACCGAATTAGAGAAGGTAAGAAAAATAGCTGAGTTGGCACATAAAAAAGGATTGGGGATCCATGCTGGCCACGGGTTAAATTACAAAAATGCAAAAGACCTGATGACAATTAAGGAAATCGAGGAGGTCTCCATCGGCCACGCCATCGTAGCCCGGGCAGTAATAGTGGGAATGGAAAAAGCAGTCAAAGAGATGATAGAGATAATAAAAAGTTAAAAAACGTAGTTGCCCAATTCATTGGGCGATTTGTGTCCGATAAATCGAGCAACTACAATCCCACCCCCACAACCATATTCCCTTTTAATTCAAGAAATCTTTGTTATCTTCTCCAATTCCTTTTCAAAGACATCATAGCTCCCCCTATCAAAAAGGGCAAAGATTACTGTTTTAACGTTTTCGGCCTGGGGCACAAAGTTTCTGACCACATTTATCATTATCTTAGCACACTCATCTGTGGGGAAACCTCCTACACCTGTGCCAATAGCAGGAAAGGCAATAGAAGTCAATTTCAATTCATCTGCTCTTTTTAAGCTATTAAGTGTGGAATCTTTTATATGGTTTGCATTGGTTTTCAGGTCCCGCCCCATTCCGGCAGCATGAATCACGTATTTGGCTTTGAGATCGCCCCCGGTAGTCCAGACTGCCTCCCCAATGGGAATAGGTCCTTTTTTAAGAGCTTCATCCTCGATTATTTGCCCGCCTTTTTTCTTGATCGCGCCAGCCACCCCGCTTCCCATAACCAGATGATTGTTAGCCGCATTCACAATAGCGTCTGTAGAAAGGTCAGTAATATCCCCCAGATAAAGCATAATCTTCAGACCCATTTTATATCTCCTTTTTGATCTTTGACATTTAGCTTGTAGGCACGAATTCATTCGTGCTGTGAAATTAAAGCACAGATAAATCTGGGACTACAAAATTAACTTTTCATTCCAATAATTTCTTTCTCCCCAAAATAGTTGTTCTGGTATTTATAAAATTAAAAATAAATAATACAAAAGAAGCTGAAATGAATCCCAAAATCCCGCCTGCCAGAACATCAAAAGGATAATGCACTCCCACATAGATCCGGGAAAATGAAACCAGGAACGCAATTACCAGAAATACCGGGGTAAAAGATTTATAGCTTCTGCATAAAAGGGTCGCGGATGCGAAAAGATTGGAGGCATGAGCTGAGGGGAAGGAAAATGCCTGGGTACAGCCTACTAAAAGATGCACGTTCTCTAAAACATTGCAGGGCCTTATCCTCCCCACCCACTTTTTTATAAGCTGTGCCGAGACCTGATCGCTTACTGCGATTGTTACAAGTAGAAGCAAAGCTACTATCCTCCCCTTTTTTTTGCCCAGTATGAAAAGAACCAGCCAAGCGATCCACAGGGGGATCATCCAGTTGCTCTTTTTTGTCAAAAAGACCATCAGGAAATCGAAAAGCCCGTTCTGAAGCTTCAAATTGACAAAGTAGAATATCTGAGTATCAATGTTTATCAGAAAATCCAGCATTACAAATCCCCAGGGATAGAATATTCAACGAACCTTTTAGTTATATAAGAAATTTTTGGGAAAGAATCAAGTCTCAGGATAAGCTTTCAGAAAATTTTCTACCTCAGCTAAGGCAGGTATTCCTGTCCTTCCCCCTAATTTAGTGCATTTCAGGGCAGCGCAGGCATTGGAGAATTGAATTGTTTTCTTCAGTTCCCATTTTTGGCAAAGGCCATAGATAAAGGCTCCGTGAAAAACATCCCCTGCCCCGGTGGTATCCACTACATTCACTTTGTATCCGGGAACTCGAAAGACAGTGCCGCCATCGCTAACCACAGCTCCTTTTTCGCCCAGGGTAATGACCACAATTTTGAAGCCTTCACCCATAAGTTTCCTGCAAGCTTTCAAAGGATAGTTAAGTTTGGTATAACCAGAAGCAAATCTTCTGGACACCACCAGGTAATCTACTAAAGGTAAAAGTTTCTTGAAATCCCCTCGTAGACTACCCATATCCAGAATAACATCAGCGCCCATATTTTTAGCCCATTCAGCCAAATATAGGTTGATATCGATATCCCGGGCATCCAGATGCAGAAATTTTACCTTAATATTATCCAGGAATTTAAGCTCCGAAGGCTTGGTTCTTTTTAATTCTGGCTGGTCCAGAACCACGGTTCTTTTTCCTGTCTTTTTATCTATCCAGATAAAAGCCTTGGGCGTTTTCATTTCTGGATCAACAATCAGATAATCTGTGTTTACACCCTCTCTTTGAAGTTGATTCCTCACAAATTCACCATCAGGATCATTACCTACTCTTCCCATAAAAATAACCTTTTTGCCCAGTCTGGATAAGGTAGCCATAGCAGTAGGCACAGGCCCTCCACCCTGGATATCGGATTCCAATGCCTCTATTTTATCATCCAGTTGGGGATATGACTCCAGTACACAAAGATGGTCTATGGGGCATACCCCGAAACCCAGACAGTCAAATTCAATTTTTTTAGATGAACTCAATTTTCCCATCCGTCGCTTCAATCAGATTATTCTTTAAATCAGACGATCTTTTTCCCTCAATTTCAAGTGTTATCTCGACATTGTTCTCTTTAAAATCAGTTTTAGAGATATCACAATTATATTTGCCCAAAACTTTGCATACATTGCCATATAGGTTTAATGGAATTTTGAGATTCATTTGAGCTTTCTTGATTTTCTTTACTATATCACATTCATTTAGAACCTTAAGCGTGATGGAATGATAAGCCCGGGAAAGACCTCCGGTTCCCAATTTAATCCCTCCAAAATACCTGGTTACCACCACCAGAACATCAGTAAGATTTTTGGACTGGATAGCTGTTAATATGGGTTTCCCGGCTGTTCCCCTGGGCTCCCCGGCATCGCTATATTTGAAAAACTCACTTTCACCTTTGCCGATTCTGAGAGCAAAGCAGTGGTGATTGGCATCGAAGAATTCCTTTTTTACCATATCTATCTGGATTTTTGTTTTATCCTCACAGGAAACAGGAAACACTTGCGCTATAAAGATTGATCTCTTCTCTTTTAATTTTGCTGTTTTGGGTTCCTTGATGGTAAGATATTCATTCGGGGAGTCATTTTTCATCTGCTTTATCTTTCTTCTCAATATATTGTTGGATCAGTCTTTTCAATCTGTTTCCGTAGATAAGGTCGAATTTTTCCATCTGCTCCGGGATTAAAGCCTCCGCCTTGAGCCTTACCAGAGCAGCTTCGGTCTTAGCCTGGCCCAGGGTCATCTTGCTCGATTTGATCTTATCGCAGGCTTTATCCACGATTTTTTTCAGTTTTTTTATCCGCTCATCATATTCTAAAAACTCGCTCATTTTACCTTTAAAATATCTAAAGCAATACAGGAATTTATTCTATCGGGAGATTCTTAAATAGTATTTTATTTGATAATAATTCAGATATATTTTAAAACCAGATCCAGATCCTTTACCCCATCAATAGGGACAGCACCAATGGAGGTTAGTTCCTTTAGGTTTGCTTCGTCACCCCTTTTAACCGCAAACAGGGGTTTACCCAGGTTGCTGGCCTTTTTCGCCGCATCCACTGCTCCCTGGGTTTTTTCTGTCTCCACCACAATCACCGCATGAGAAAGACCCACCACCACCCTGTTCCTGGAC
>JBARPA010000067.1:0-2517 GCA_049642665.1 Candidatus Zixiibacteriota bacterium | reverse complement strand
TGCGCGAGCAGATAAAAGAATCGATTCAGGCGGCCCAGAGCTTTGTAAGATCAATGGCCCAGGAATTGGGTATTAATTACGATGATTTTGTGAACAATGATATTCATATTCATTTTCCATCCGCTGCCATACCCAAGGATGGCTCTTCAGCCGGATGCGCCATATCCCTGGTTATTGCCTCGGTGATGAGTGAAAAGCCAATAAGAAATGATATGGCCATGAGTGGGGAGGTTTCCTTAAGGGGAAGGATCCTGCCCGTTATGGGGATTAAGGAAAAAGTGTCAGCTGCTGCCAGAATCGGGATTAAAAACATTATTTTGCCCAAAGCTAACGAGGAAAATATCACAGAGGTCCCGGAACAAATCAGAAAAAAGGTGAATTTCATCTGGGTGGAAAGAATGGGGGAGGTTTTCGATCTGGGATTGATTATTAAGAAAAAAGTACGAAGAAGATCCGAGTCTAAAATAAGAGGCAAAACCAAAAGTCATGCAAAAGGGAAAGGATGAATCCAAAAGCCGGCTTTAGAATGGAAGCTATAAAACACTTCAACTAAAACTTCAATATAATACTATAAGTTATTGATGAAATATGAATTGAAATGAGGGAAATGACATATAATTAAACTTCGTCGATTATAAGAAAAGTGTTTTTGGAATGATCCGCTTTGGCTTAAACAGGATATTAGGTTGTGAGATATAAATCTCTGATCTGGCTTTTAATTTTATCTCTTTTCTGGATTAACTCCCTTACAGCTCAAAAACACCCGGATGACCCGGGTTTTGCAGACACACTTTATTTTGAGGCCGGTGAGCTCTGCTCTGAAGATGGGGATACTCTGTTCATTCCCTCAGACGCCTCAGGCGGAGAGGTGAATATTTTTGTTAATATATGGAACGATAATCCAATTCAGGCCTTTAGTGTTCCGTTGATGGATACCTGCGGGATCGGATTTCTGGATTCCGTTAAAAACGATGGAGGTGTTTCCCCCTTGTGCTTTCAGGGAAGCAGGGTAGAGGAGTTTGATTTTTTGAGCGTAAATCTTAATCTAAATCCCCCCAGGGTACTGTACGGAGCGATATCCTCTGAATCTCCCCTGCTCTCAGGTGATGGCACTTTCGCTAAAATGGTTTATACTATTCCCCCGGCTAGTTCCTCTGCCTGTATTTGCCTGGATTCCTCTTTTTTCCCTCCAGGAAATACCCTGAGATTTGTGAGAGCGGACAGTGTAATAGGATATGTCCCCTTTTTTAAAAAGAGGTGTTTTCAGGTGGCGGTGCGAAAAGAAACATCTGTGCCGGAAAACGGCTTTGAAAGACCCTGCCTTTTGGATCTAAAACAGAACTACCCTAATCCATTTAATTCCGGCACCACGATATCTTTCTCGGTTCACAATGAAAAGTCAACAATAAACGGCCCTCTCCACATCAACATATCTATCTACAATATTTTGGGCCAGAAAGTGAGGACCCTTCTTAACCAAAAGAAATATCCAGGTGAATATCGGATTTTCTGGGATGGTAAGGATGATATGAAAAGAGATGCGGGAAGTGGAATATATTTCTACAGGCTATGTTTTAGTGATTCAGTTTTAACTAAAAAAATGCTTTTGCTGAGATAACTTAAAATGAGATGAGTTTTCCTTACAGAAAATCTGAGATTTGGTATTTTTTATCCGTAATTAAGATATGAAATTATCAAGCCGATAAATAACGTGGTGGACTATGCTTATCTTAAAATGGTAAAAACTTGAAAGGAGCATATATGAAACGAGGTGCAGAATTCCTATTACTTTGTTTTCTCATTGTTCTCAGCGTTCTTTTTGCCTGGAATGAAGGGATGGCTCAGGATAAAGGTTTCCCTGATACTCTCTATTTTTCATGTGGCAGCGACAGCTCATCTAATGGTGATACTCTCTACATACCCTGTAATGGTATTCACGATGTGACCATCAAAATTAATTTCTGGAATGATAGTACTGTCCAGGGTTTTACTATGCCATTTGTTGATGAATGTTATGGTCCCTCTGCGTATGCTTATCTTGACCCCAGCAAGAATTTTACTCTGGATGTATCAAACAAGCCCATCTGTTTTCAGGGAAGCAGAGCGTATAGTTTCTTTTTATTAGTGGAGGGTCATAATCTGAATCCTCCCCAAATTGTCTATGGTGGGGTCGATTTAACCGGTGTTGATTCCGGAGATGGGCTTTTAGCCTCAATGGTCTATACGGTCAGGGATACAGGTAGAATCTGCTTAGACTCTCTGTATTATGATCCCACGGGGGACCTCGAATTTGTGAATGATAACTCCGTGGGCTATAAGCCATTCTTCAAGCCCGACACCTTCATCATAGCTGCCAGATCGGATAATTCCATTCCGGATCTGACCCTGCCTTCAGATGTGGATACCACCTTAACCGGTCCTCAAAATCTCTGTATCACCGGGATCTCGGCAACTGATTCCGATCCAGGGAATACCATAATCCTGGAGAAAATGGAGGGTCCGGGAGATTTCGTACCG
>JBARPA010000066.1:0-2014 GCA_049642665.1 Candidatus Zixiibacteriota bacterium | reverse complement strand
GGCTGAGACTGGAACCGCACACTCAACAAGTATCAAAATGGCTACCATAGATTCGACTATATCGCTTGCGACTTTTAGCGTTAGATGGTCTGGAAGTGACCTTGATTTGACACTTGAAAGACCGGATAGCAGTGTGATTAATCCTGATTCCGCCCAAGGGAATTCAAATATCACCTACTTTTCTTCACCGACATTTGAATCCTATACAATAGACTCTCCGATGCCTGGCGAATGGAAGTTGTTAATAGAAGGAGTGGAAGTTCCACCTGAGGGAGAAGAATACTTGGCACAGGTGGTAGCTGAAACAGATCTCACAATGGATATATTCTTGGACAAAGACCAATACTTGAAAGGAGAACCAATCGGGGTATCCGCAACTATTTTAAATGTTAGCGAGCCGGTAACTGGTGCAAATGTAATTGCAGATGTCTTAACGCCCATTGAGATAGATTCGCTGGTCTTATATGATGATGGATTGCATGGGGACAGCTTAGCAGATGACGGAATCTATGCTAATTACTATAACACTACAGATACTCGTGGGTTGTATAGGTTCACTGGTAAGGCATCAGGAACTATTGGCGGAGAAAGTTTCACAAGAAGAGGGGTAGAGACCTCCACATACTTAATATTCTTGGATCCTGTTGCCGGAGCAGGTGGTCCATATCTTGGAGATATTGGGGAACCTATAATATTTGACGCTTCCGAAAGCTACGATGAAGACGGAAGCATAGTCGCATATCACTGGCAGTTTGGAGATGGAGACACGGGAACGGGTGTTAATCCCACACATCCCTATTCCAATGACAGCATTTATACTGTTATGTTGACAGTAACTGATGAGGATGGATTGACTGATTCCATTACCACAACCACCTCCATCGGTAATCCATTTGTTGAATTCATATTCCCACCCTGGCCCTATCTATACGATCCTCTACGTGGTCTCGATACCTTGAGGTGGACTGCCTATGACGCTACCGACACTACTGATTTGGATATATGTCTTTACTATACACCGGATTCAGGCCAAACATGGTCTGAAATCAACGATACTCTGGAGAACACAGGTGAATACGAATGGAATACCACTACACTCCCAGATAGCATCTACGTATTAAAGATTGAGGCAATAGACAAACAGGGTAACGTAGGCGTAGATTTCCGTCTCGTCGGTATAATCAATAGGGTCAGAGGCGATGCGAATGGGGATGGAGAGATAACGATTTCTGACGTGGTATATCTGGTCAATTATGTCTTTAAAGATGGTCCAGCTCCTGAACCAATCCAGTCTGCAGATGTAAACTGCGATGATACTGTTGATATCATAGATGCGGTTTATTTGGTAAATTATCTTTTCAAAGATGGACCACCGCCCTGTCAATAAAAGTAGGCGCGGACCTCTGTGTCCACCCGATTTATTCGACGTGAATCAAAAAACCCACCTTGAGCGCAAGGTGGGATTAGCGAACTCCCACATCATATTCCGTCCGGGTGCTTTTTGGGAATCTTTAGATTTTAATCTTTTGCGCCATCTTCTTTTCCAGAGTGTAAATTCTGAATCTCACCCTTTTGAATTTTTCTGCTGAATCTTTTTGGACCAGTTTTCCAAACTCCTCCAGGACCCTCAAAGCCTCCTGAGAACGCCGCAGATTAGCTTGAACAACACCCGCTATGTCTTTTCTTTTGCCCTCCATTTTTCCCATCCCCTTTGATCCCACGTCTCCTTCGCTGTCCCTGAAGAACAAGAGTTTATCGGACTCAAAGCTTTGCTGTGCGATTTTTGTAATTCTATGTCTTAAGGATTTAAATTTTTTTGCTAATGATTCATTATCCAAATAGAGTCTGGCCACATCCTCAGCTACTCTTATCCCCTCACGGGCTCGATTTAAATTGGCATCCTGTATTCTGTAGACTTTCTTTTTGTCCATCTAACAACCTAAGACATTTATAATTCTTTTAAGATATCCTTCTCTCAAGCGAATATTCGTTTTGTAGTACAAAAGGTTGAACG
>JBARPA010000065.1:0-8267 GCA_049642665.1 Candidatus Zixiibacteriota bacterium | reverse complement strand
GTTGAGGACATCGTAATCTGCTCAATTTCATCTATAATATATATAATTCTCATATTTTGTCAAGAGATATTTTATCATAATTTTAGAAAAACCTTATGTTTTGTGTATTTCTTTCAACATTTTATTTCAGGACCTTTTTAACTAAGTGCAACGGAATCAATAAGTTATTACGAAATTCGTATAATAATAAGGCAAATCACGTTCCTACATAGGAATTTTTTTCAAAAAAATAAGCTAAGAAATTGCAGTTCAAGAAGTAACCTAAATGAAAAAGGGATAGATTTTCAAATCCAGGAACTGAACCTTATGCATGACTTTTCACAGATTCTGCAGTTTCCAAAGATACTTAAATTAAATATTTTAAAATCTCTGATTTAATCAGAGGCATTACATCCAGTTCCTTATATTCCTCAGAGGAATTTCTCCAAAATTTCACTTGTAGCTTTTTTTGGGGTTTCTCCTTACAATAATAGGCACAGATCCCAGCTGCCATATTCAAATTATCTGAGATGGGATCGCCCATAAGGAGAGCATAGGTGCTTTTATAATATCTAACTGTCAGTTTTATCTCGTCAGGATAGGATAAAAGCATCAAGATTTTGTTTTCCTGTTCATTTCTTCCGGTTATAACTTTGGCTCCGCCGGGTAATCTGAAATGTCTTCCCACCTTTAGAAGAGAAACATCCCTTAAAGAAAATTGGCGATGTTTTAATGAATCTTTCAGCCTTTTAGCAAAATTCTCATCTGTTAAAAGGCATCCACCTGCTGGGGAGGGATATTCTTTTATTTTTAAGGCATTAGCCAAAGCTATCTGGGGTTTTCTTGACCTCCCCTGGATGGAAAGCAACTTTTCCCGATCTACCCAACCCTCCTTTTCAGGAATAGTTGGTTCCAGTAACCGTGCTGAAAGCGGTCTCAGGATCTTTCCTTTGAGATCAGATTCCCTCTCTGTCAATTTTAACGTATTGAGTTTTTGTGTCATGGGACGCTCACCCAGAACCTCACCAGTGAAAACAAAATCAGCTCCTTCCTTTTCCATGACCTTTTTAGCTATTCTGAAAAGATAAATTCTACAATCAATGCAGGGATTCATATTCTTGCCGTAACCATGTGGGGGATCTTTTACAAGCTTCAGGAAATCCTCTTTTCCAAATATTCTTATGAGTTTAAGATTATATTCTTGAGCCACTAAATCTGAAAAGCACATTCCATCATTATCACACTGACAAAAAGGCGTTTTCATATTCAGGCAAACTACCTCCACGCCTTGATCTAATATCAGTTTAACTGCCAGCCAACTATCCAGACCTCCTGACACAAGACCTATGGCTTTTTTTTGCTTCTTACCCATCTTTTCCATATTAATTAAAAAGATTTGATTGAATCTAAGAGAATCTATCTTTTTCTTCGCAGGAATTCTGCCATACAATCCTGAGAACAGAAATAAAACTTCTCCCCTTCTTTTTCTAAAGCTGGAGTTTCAGGGGATATCGCCAGATACATTCGGCAACCAGGGCAAAGGGCTACCTCATCTATCTCCTCCGGTGTGATTTTACGGGTTTTATACCCAGAAGCCTTCAACTCCTCTTCAGATACCTTAATTTTTTTCTCCATCTCAGCTGATGTTTCAGCTTTCACCTGGGAAAGAAACTTCTCAGGGTTTTTCATAAATTGAGCTTTTTCATCTTCGGTGCAGAAATAGTATATTTGTCCTTTATATTCCAAGGTTGGCGTCTGGGTTGAAACAGTGATCTCCATCCCACAAATCGGGCATATAGCTTTTCCCCCCAGTTCCTCCTGACTTATCCTGTGAGCTTCGAATTGAGATTCAGTTTCTTTCTCTCCGCATCCTGAGAAAATCACAAAAAGAAACAACAGAATTAAAAAAAGCAAAGATCTTAGCAATTACGCCTCCTTTTCAAGAGCCCATCAAGGTTTCAATTTTGTTCACAAATTCAGATTTTGTCCAGTGTATTCCTCCAATTATCTTTTCCTTTATTATACCATTTTTGTCTATAACATAGGTGGTGGGTATGTTCCTCACCTCATAACTCAGGGCAGTTTTCAGTTCCTTGTCCAGAAGGATAGGAAAAGTAAGACCATAATTGGAGACAAAACTGAAGACCTTTTCTTCACCGAACTTATCCAGATTCACCGCCAGGATCTCAAAGTCTCGGTCTTTAAATATCTGATAGAGTTCCTGCATGGAAGGCATCTCCTCTCTGCAGGGAAAGCACCAGCTGGCCCAGAAATTAAGCAGCACCACCTTACCCTTGTAATCTGAAAGATTAACTACCCTTCTTTCCTTCATCATCTCCAGGGCAAATCCGGGTGCCATATAGCCCACCTCCGGCTTATACTGGGAGCTTTTGGATGAACCCTGTGGTGGATCATCTCCATCGCTGCAGGATAAAAGAAAGGAGAAGGTGAAGACGATAGCCAGAACCGGTAAAAGCAATTTGACCTTTTTCTCTTTGTGATTCACCCTGTATCTAAGCTCCATCAAATTTATACTGATACGGCTCTATTTTTCAAAATAGAGCCGTAAGGAAATGTTGTCTGTGTTCTAATTCAAAATTCTTTACTGAAGATTTTTAGATGACCATCACCTCTTGGTCCCCTTAACGGATTCCCTTTGCGTTGTCTTTTTAATAGAGAGATCCTTTCTCAAGGGAATTGAAAATCTGGTTTTCTGCTGGTCATTTAATTCGAAAGTTGCAGATTTCTCGAATTTCTCCAGATCGGTATGCCGGTTGAGTTTCACCATCAATTTGCTCTTTTCACCGGGTTTAAGATCCAAATCTGACAATTTGATTTTGAAAAGATCCTCCGGATATCCTGCCGGTGTAATCTTCAATCTTTTATTACCTACATTCTGAATCTCAGCAGCCATTTTTGTTCTTTGCTTCCCCTTAACCGGTGTAAAATCGAGATCATTGGGAGTTATTACCAGCGGAAAGGAGGGCTCAGGATATCCGCCCACTTCCGCTGTGAAGCGGATTATAACAGTTCCAGTGGTTGTGTCGTTGGTCACCACCCGGGCTGATTTATTAATCGAGCCCTTGTGTCCCTGGGAGTGATAGATGAGTTCGATCCCTGTGCTGTCACCGACAGCCAGCTCCTTTTTATCCACAGGAGCCTTGGTGCAACCTCACCCGGGCCTCACATTCAAAATCTTGAGAGTATCCGTCCCCACGTTTTTCAGCCAGTAAATGTGACTCACACCGGAATTCAGAGGAATTTTGCCGAAATCCCAGGAGGTTTCCGAAAAATAGACCTTAGGACCATCAGTTGTGTCCTCAGACGAACTTTTCGAAATAGCTCGGGGTTGCCGATCTGACCCTGAAATGTTATGGGGATTTAAAAGAATTACAATAAACCCAAAAAGAATTAGAAAGGTTAAAAACTTTCGCATAATAAACCTCCAAGAAGGATCATGTTTTTATTTAAAATAATCCAAAATGCTTCAAAGTCAATAGAAATCTGTGTTACAAATCTGCACATTCGAAAATTTATACTTCTTTGAATCTATTCCGTTTGCAGAAATTTCTTAAAACTCCACCTGCTACAAATACCTTCATCATCTGAATAGAATTAAAGATATATTCAATCATGGTTTAAATTTCAACTGGAAAACCAGTGTCTTGTTTTTTTACAGAAGGCAACCAGGCTCAGCATAATGGGAACCTCGATCAATACCCCCACCACGGTAGCCATAGCAGTTCCCGATCCCAGTCCAAAAAGAACCACCGCAGTAGCAATGGCTACCTCAAAGTGATTGCTGGCTCCGATCATAGCAGCAGGTGCTGCATCCTCAAAGCTCAGTTTTAATAAGCGAGCCAGAAAATATCCCAGGATAAAGATGAAACATATCTGGATAAAAAGAGGAATAGCTATCAGGACAATATCCAGAGGCCGTTCCAGCAAGATCTCACCTTTTAAAGAGAACAAAACCACCAGAGTCACCAAAAGTGCCACGATGGAGACAGTCGTCAGGCTATGAACAAATATAGACTCAAACCACTCCAGCCCTTTTCTTTTGATGATCTCCTTTCTTGAGAAATACCCGGCTAAAAGAGGGATTCCCACATATATCAAAACTGAAAGAATTATGGTTTCCCAAGGAATAGGCATCTTATTAACCTTTAAAAGAAAGCCTCCCAGGGGAGCATATAAAAAGAGCATGGTCAAAGAATTTATGGCCACCATGACCAGGGTTAAAGCATCATTGCCCCGGGCCAGATAGCTCCACATCAAGACCATGGCAGTGCAGGGAGCGATTCCTAACAAAATTGCCCCTGAAATATAGGACCTGTACAGGGGGACGATATCACCCCGAACGACTTCAGTTCCTGGAATCAGGGACTTAAAGACATATGCCAGGAAAAATGTGGCAATAAAATACATAGTGAAAGGTTTTATACCCCAGTTGATAAGAAGGGTTAAAAGAACAGGCTTGGGAGTCTTTCCCGCTCTGATTACCCGGCTGAAATCTATTTTCACCATAATGGGATACATCATAAAGAAAAGGCAGATGGCAATGGGAATTGAAACCTGAGCTATGGACAGCTTATCTAAAATCAATGAAAGTCGAGGAAAGAGCTTTCCCATAAAAGTACCAGCAATTATACACAATGCCACCCAGAGGGTGAGGTATTTCTCAAATACGGAGAGTTTTCTTTCATCTCCCACTGCCAAACTCCTTTTCGCATTTATAAGCATGGGGTCTTTTAGGTCTTCCCCCAATTTTGTGCATGGTCAGGAACACATCGGTCAAATTCAGGTATGACATGTAACGCTATCCTTTTTGCTTAAACATTGATATACAGGATGTAAAGTCCAGCCAGCAGGATCAAAACCCCGCTGATCTTCTTGGTGATAGCTGAGAAATTGCTCACACCTTTAGATTTGGCATAGCTTTCCACAAACCCGGTAAAAACACCAGCTAAGATTATCAAAGCACAATGTCCTAATGCATAAACAAAGAGCAAGGAAGTGCCATAAACTATCTTTGCCTTCGTGGCTACAAAAGCTACAATCACGGCCAGAACCGGCGTGGCACAAGGAGAAGAGACTGCCCCAAATAGAAGGCCGAGCAGAAAGGCGCCCACGACGCCTTTGTGTTTCGTTTTCAGGGTAACCGGTTGAGGGAGTCTAAAATTGAGCACCCCGATCAAATAAAGCCCCATAATGACTGCCACACCAGCCGCCAGGTAATACCAGAACTTACCCACATCTCCAAAAAGACCACCCACCAGGGATGCGATCGCTCCTAATATGGTAAATGTTATGGATAACCCTAAGGCAAAAACCAGTGAGTATAGAATTGCTTTTTTCCTGTTGCCTTCTGAGTATCCCCCGACGAATCCAATTACCAGAGGGATTATTGCCAGTACACAGGGACTGGAAGCAGACACCAACCCACCCAGGAAAACGAAAAGATAGGCCAGACCAGGAGAATTATTTATCACATCTGCGACATTTGATAAGATCGATTCCATATTAATGAACTCCCATCTCAGTAAATTTATTTATTATGGATTGTTTATCCATAAAACCCTCGTGTCTATAAACCTCGTTGCCTTCAACATCATAGAATATCTGAGTGGGAATTAATCGAATCCCGTATCTCAGAGCTGCTCCGCGGTCATACCGGAGGTCGATTATTTCTACGATTGCCTTTCCTTGGTATTCAATTTTCAACTCATCTAAAATTGGCTTCATCTTCTTGCAGGGGATACAGGTCCCTTTTCCCAAGTCAACCAGCGCAGGTAATTTCTTTGCAGGTTGACCTTTAGGGTCAGTTTTCGAACCTTCGATTGTAGGTTTCGGGTTAGAACTTCTGCCTCCCTGATCAAAAGGACTTTTGATTAGAACAAAAGCAATTGCTATTACAATCAAGATTCCTATGACCAGAGTATTTTGTTTCAGCTTCACTTTTACCTCCGTTGCCATCCCTTTTTTTGGGGATATCTATTCTCTGGTTTTTTATCTGTTAGTTTAACCGTATCCTGTTTTGTATTTTGGTATTCAGATTTAGCCTTTTTCGATCTCATAATGAACTCATCTATTTCTCTTTTGAAATTCAGGAGGAATTTCTCCTTCTCCTCACAAAATTCCCATACAGAGTCAATTTCTTTAAACTCTTTTTCACCTCCACAAAATTTTTCAAAACCCAAAGCAGACCAGAAAATTCCATATTTCTTGGCTGTGGATGAGTCCTCGTCGATATCGTATTCCTTAAAGATGACCAGTGAGTCATTATATGGTTTGGCATAGAATTGCTCTAAACCCTTCCTGGCAAAGTTGCCAACATTTATGCAGCAGGAACATTGAACAGTCGGATGAAAATGGATTACAAACAGAGTGTCAATCTTTGAAAAATATTCAGATATGTCGATCTTTCCTGTTGACTCCTTGGAAGTTGTTTTCTGCAGTACCCCGGCTACCGACGAAGAATAGACCACAAACCAAAATATGGCCGAAATGAACATAAACTTGACCAAAGCAATTCTCTTCGGAGTCATCTTCTCCCTATAATTTGACTAAAGGGTTTGTTTTCTGGCTTCCTCCTCTATCCATCTCTTCAAGGTCGTTACCACTGGAATTTTGCCCGATGAGTAGATTTTGCTGTTTATCACCAGGCCTGGAGTCATTAAAATCCCGTATGACGAAATTTTGTTCAGGTCTGTAATCTTAACCACTTCAGCTTCAATTCCCAACTCAGCCAGAGCAGCATTCACATCCTGCTCAAGTTTTCTACAGTTAGCGCATCCGGGACCTAAAACCTCGATTTTCATATATCATCCTCCTATAAGATTAGATTTCCAAATATCATCCCGGTTATAGTTGCCATCACGACAACCAAACAAACATATACACCTGTCTTTTTTATACCCATTATTCTGGCAATTACGATCATATTAGGCAGGCTCAAAGCCGGACCAGCCAGAAGCAGGGTTAAAGCCGGCCCTTTACCCATCCCCAGATCCATCAACGCACGGATGATGGGAACCTCAGTCAAAGTTGAAAAATACATCAAAGCCCCAAAGACCGAAGCTATAAAAGTAGCCCTGAGTCCATTTCCTCCCAGCCAAGTTTCCACCACCTGTTGGGGAAGCAATGCCCTTATGATTCCGGCCACAAATACGCCCGCTATCAGGATAGGGAATATCTTTTTAAACAGATCCCAGGTCTGCTCCATCCAGTATTTAAGTTCATCTTTTCGAAACCAGCGATATAAGATCAAACCTAAGACCATCAGAAGAACTGCAGTTATTGCCCACTTTTTAGCTGCTCCAAAAATCAAGATTCCCACCAGAATTGAGAAATAGAATAAGGTGATGCCTTGCGGTTTTGTTTTCTCCTCTTCCTGAGGTAATATTAATTCGCCAGGATTATTAACTCTTTTAAGCTCCTCTTTTCGCCAGATAAAAGCCATGATCAGGCCGATGATTACCGAGAAGATTACAGCTCCCACTACCCTGGCCAGGCCTAAGTCAAAACCCAAAAGCCTGGCTGAATATACAATTGCCAGTATATTTATCGCAGGTCCGGAATAAAGAAAAGCAATCCCGGGACCTAAGCCCGCTCCCCTTTTGTGTATTCCCGCAAAAAGAGGAAGTATGGTGCAGGAGCAAACTGCCAGAATTGTGCCAGACACCGAGGCTACAGAGTACGCCAAAAGCTTGTTAGCTTTGGCTCCGAAGTATTTCATTACCGAGGCCTGGGAGACAAAAACAGCTATTGCGCCGGCAATGAAAAATGCCGGTACCAGACAGGTCAAAACGTGCGCAGACAGGTATTCAAGCAAGGCCTCCCAGCCGCTGTGTATGATATTTGCTATGTCCATTGCTGGTTACTTTTATGTTTTTTTGCTGATAGACACATACAAGTCGCTAAAAAAACTAGAGCACCTTCATCACTTTTGCTTCCTGCTTAACCTGGGCCTTGAGTATGTCATCCACCAAACCCAGGATGGAAAAGACTCTCTTATCCTTGATCTTATAATAGACAGATACCCCCTCCTTCCGAGACTCAAGTATCCCTGCATTCTTAAGATTGATCAGATGCCTGGAGATGCTGGATTGATCCTCTTTCATCTTCGGTATTATTTCGCAGGCGCACCTTTCGCCATCTTTAAGAAAATACAGAATTTTCAACCGGGTCGGCTGGGCAATAGCCTTCAAGAATCTGCTTTCGAAATCTATCAAGTCCTGATTCATCATAATCTGAATGCTTATATGTGCATATTTACATAATTACGG
>JBARPA010000064.1:0-8150 GCA_049642665.1 Candidatus Zixiibacteriota bacterium | reverse complement strand
AGGCGGTTCGCCTCGAAATTCAAAATGCAAAATTCAAAATGTAGAATTCTTCTTTTGATATCCTTAGCATTTATATTAGGTGGGGCGGTGAGAATACTGGCGAATGAGGATATTTTCAGATTTTTCCAGATGGAACACCTGTGGTCAAATGAACCTTTCTTCATATACATCTACAAGCTATTAGGGGGTTTTGTGCTGTGGATGGGGATTCTTCTTTTCATAGCATCTAAGAATGTGAGCAGATACAGGGGAGTGGTGCTCGGATCTGTCATAGGTCTGGGTTTGTTTTTCGTGGTGAGCTTGGTGACCGGATTTTCAGCTGGTCTGAGATTATTGTATTTCATAGTTGATTCCATTTTTTCATTATTCCTGGTTGTGGTTCTGTATCTAATCTACAGGAATGCATAAGCTTCAATAACAACTTCTCAATAATAGTTAAAAAATAAGTTACTTCTCCAATTTGGTTGTCGTAATTTTTGATAAGAGAAAGTCTCGTTTTAAGTTAGGTGGGATGACATCCTGAAAACTCACCCTCTAACCCCCTCTCTTACTAAGAGAGGGGGAACAAAAGGGGGTGAGTTCATAGAACCTGCTAGTTTTTTTAAGAAGGTAAAACACAAAGGATCACACACCCTGGTATTAATGCCTTCCATAAACTATTTCTTTAGCAACTCTTTTGGAGAAGAACCAAAAATAATTCTTGACAAAGGGCAGGGCGATGGTGATTTTTTTGATCGAAAGCTTAACTCAGGAAAGGAGACGTTATGGTAGTCAAGAATATGGAAAGAAGAGATTTCATAAAGGCTTTGCTGGCAGGTCTGGCCATGACCACTCTGGATTGGAGCGCCCTGCCTAAAGCCGTGGGGGCACAGAGCGAGGGGGATGGTTTCGATGCGGTTATTATCGGATCGGGTCTGGGAGGATTGAGCTGTGCTGCGGCTTTTGCCCGACAGGGCTTTAAACCACTGGTTTTAGAGAAGCATTACGTTCCGGGTGGATATGCCACTACTTTCAAACGTGATAAGTTTGTATTCGACGTATCCCTGCATTCCACATCAGTAGGGGAAAGGGGAGGGGTGCATAACCTTATTCCGGGTTTCCCGGAGATCACGGACGTGGAGTTTGTTCCCCATCCCAACCTTTACCGAGCCAAATATCCGGAGCACGATTTCCGGGTGCCGCAAAGGGATCTGGAGGGTTATATCAAGATGCTGGTGGGATACTTCCCGGATGAAAAGGAGGGGATTGAGGGACTTTTCAATGATATGAAAGGGGTATCCCGGGATATTAATAAGCTTATGCAAGCCAAAGGACAGGTGGATATGAGGAAATTCCCGATTGAATTTCCGGATCTTTTCAAATGTTACACCAAGACCTGGGGACAGATGGTGGACGAGCGGGTAAAAAATCCCAAGCTGAAAGCCATTGTCTCCTCGCAATGGGGGTATTACGGGCTGCCGCCGTCCAAGCTCGCCGGATACTATTACGCTATGCCCGCCATAGATTATCTGCAAAATGGCGGCTATTACCCCATAGGCAAATCCCAGAAGATAAGCGATGCCCTGGTGAAGTTTATCCAGGATCGCGGGGGTAAGGTGATACTTGAAACTAAAGTGGATAAGATTCTGACCAAAGATCACGCTGCTTACGGTGTGTTAACTGCTGATGGCCAGGAATTCAAAGGGAAAGTAATAATCTCCAATGCTAACGCTTATGATACATTTCACACTATGATGGAGCAAGATGAGTATCTTAAGGACTATCTCGCCAGGATGGATGGATTCAGCGTGAGCCTTTCCTCGTTTCAGGTATTTCTGGGATTAAAGAAGAATCTGGTCAAGGATCTGGGAATCGAAGATACTGAGATCTTCTACGCTTGTGCATATGATCCTGAGGCTGATTATCGGGGTGCGGTCAAAGGTGATGTGGGAGGCGGCTATGGATTAACCCTGTATGATAATCTCTATGATAAATACTCCCCTAAAGGGAAGAATACTATCAATATTATAACCATACAGGGATACGAGTTCTGGGAGAAATACGAGCCTGACTATTTCGAAGGTAAGAAATCGAGATATAAAGCGGAAAAGGAAAGGATGGCTGACATTCTGATTGATGAGGTGGAAAGGACACTTCTACCTGGATTGAGAAAAGCCATCGACATAAAGGAGATAGGCACTCCCCTGACTAACCTCAGATATACGGGCAATTATCGTGGCGCCATATACGGATGGGATCAGACCCTGGATAACTCCGGACCCAATCGACTGGGTCATGAGACGCCCATAAAGAACCTCTATCTTGCCGGAGCCTGGACCCAGCCGGGTCACGGTTATGGTGGCGTTATCTGGAGCGGCTTAGAATGTTTTGGCGAGATTATGCAGAAGTGGTAAATTGGAATCGCCAGATTAAAGGATAGGAGATTTATATATAATTACTTTTGAATTGAAATATGATGTCTGCTGGATTTTGAAAAATTTGATTGAAATTTCTTATCTGAACATAAAGTTTGGTCTTGGATTACAGAGCTTAATAGAATATACTCAATAGAAAAGAGTGGCAATTATTTCTGAGCTCAATTTCAGGAAAGCCCGGACCCGTGGGGAGTTTTAAATCAATAAATCCCATAGTGTATCTGTATTCAAAACTGAATTTCTGGAAACCGGGAGAAAAATCGACCCCGGTACCGAAGACCATTCCGAAATCCGTATCCTTTATATCCTCAATATCTTTTTCAAAATTGGGCAAAAATTGATTTTCAAATTCATATTTGTCGTTGACCAAAAATGAGAAGTAGGGTCCGATGGCAGAGTAAGGTTCAAGCTTTTTCATTCTAAAGGGATAGGTTTTCAGTAACACGGGAATTTCTACATAATCTAATTTATAAGTTACGTTGATATCTCCATAAGGGAATCCCGGAACGGTTACAGTCTGCTCGGAGCCTTTGTTAACATAGAGTAATTCAGGCTGCAGCTTGAAAATATTGCTAAGCTCATAATTTACCGAAACTCCAGCAGCAAAACCGGTTTTTGTGCTGGATTCTACGTCATAGCCATTTCCCTTTTCCTTTGAGCTCCAATGATTGGTAATGGCCAGACCGAATTTCACTCCAAAGTCAACCCCAACTTTGCAATGTCCCGTAGTGGGAATTATAGACATCAGAAAAGGTATACTAAGGAGTATTATAAAGATTCGGTTCATCCTTTTCTCCTTTCTTAAGTTGTTTTTCCGATTGAACTTAAAGATTCTCAAAAAAATGTCAAGAAGAATTTTAATTTTTCCATAATATACCATTTTGGTCAATTCGCCTCTACTTATATTTCCACAAACATTTAATAATAACTAAATTTCTGCTTCACTTTTTAAATATCTGTCAACTAAAACTTAATAGGTGATCGTCTATTTGGATTTTGTTTAGAACCGAGGTGGAATAATAGAATTTAACCTGAAGCTTGAAAAGACTGGGTAATTCCCTTTTTATAGAAATCTTTGTATGAATAGTAGTGAATTGAGAAAGTTAAAAAGCTCCCCTGTCCTAATTTTTGGGGTTTAATCCAATTAAGAAGGATAGCACGGGACAGGGGAGCCACCTTGTGAATATTCTTTTCTCTGTTTTTATAAGTCGACTTAAACAACTAAAATCAAAATCAGGAAGAACTTCTATTTTCATGGACAATATCTGCTAAAAGAAGCTCCTTTGTGCCGATGGTTGAGGGGATAACTCTTCAGGAAGATTACCATGGGTCAAGAGAGTAATAACCCCAATTTCTCCTTCTCTAAATTCTACGTCTCCCACATATCAAGTTTAGTTGAACCCAATCCACATTTTTACAGGACAATTATCACGAGAGAAGGGATAATACTCGCGTCAAGGTAGCTAAGCTGTACTTGTTTTTTTAATTTCTAAGTGACTAGAAATAAAAGAATTAGATTAATATAAGTTTCTGTTTCAAATAACGGATTTATAAGAATTCTCCCTTGCCAGCAGCAGACGAGAGGGTCTTCTGGCAAGGGAGCGAAGGAGCAGAAAATTCATATATATAATAATAAATTCATAGTGTCTTGTCAAGTAAAATATAATGTAAAAATACAAAAATTATAAATACTATAACTTATATTTATCATTCTTCATCCACTGAAAGGAAAAGCTCCCTTGCCAGAGCAGAAGAGTGATATTTGACAAGGGAGCGTGAAGGGTAATACAGTTACTCTAAAAATACGAAATATTGGGATTATGTCAATACAAAAAAACTCTTATTTCCTGTTTTCCCCCAATAAGAGGAAACTCCCCTGCGAACGCCCGAAGTCAAAGGCGTTGGGTTAGATAGCAAGGGAGTTGAGGTTCTTAAAAAGGTATTAACAATATACAAAATATAGAGTTATTGTCAATAGGTAAATTTCAAAAAATTTACCTTGATGAATAAAGAACAAACTGGAAGCACTTAGGTTTATGCACAACCTAGATCGAAAAATTTAGAACAGAGATTTACTCTATAAATAAGTTTTATATAGAAACAGAAGGTTCGATACTAAAAGGAGGATTGATATAATCTCTTCTGAAAGAGCAAAAATATAAGCCAAGGTTTATGGAGATTAAAAGACAATCTGAGTGATTGGCCTAAGTTGTTCTTTTATAAGTGAATATGTAGCTTTTTAACAAATAGGTGGTGGGCCAGATTTGAACAAATAGTTGATTATATAGACTACATCGGAGATGGTTACCTCCCCATCCCCGTTTGTATCGACACAGAAGGTGTAGGGCTCGGGTGGGCATTGGGGAGGAATATCACTTTTTAACAGGTAGTTAAGAAGATAAACCACATATACCACATCCACCTGGCGGTTGCAATTGACATTACTGCATCTTTAAGTCGGATGAAGTTGTATTCATAATAAAACAATGATATATTTCTTTAATGTCAAGTAGATTTTGTCTTCTTAGAGGAGTTTGGTTAAGCGCTTCGCCTATAACTTTTGGTGCTCGAGTATAATCGCTTCATGAAAAATCAATAATGTTAAGATTGAAAATAGCGTGAAGTAACAGATATATCTATAGCATCCCTGCTGGGTTCAGATATTATTGTAAATGTTTTTAAATTGCCGATTTTTCCGGCCCTTTAAAAATTATGGACAGCAGCTGGTGGAGCCGTTTCTAAAGAGATACATTATCTGGCAGATGATATCTGAGATAGAAGGGTTTCCAGTACAGTCGTTATCAGCCACCTGAGATATGCAGGGTGGTTTTCCATGGTTATAAAGGTAATTCACGTTGTATACCAGGTCTTGTATATTTATTTTACCATCACAGTTGGCGTCCATGGATTGATAGGTAAAGAAACTAAAGGTTTGGTCTGAAAAGACTTCCACTCCGTCTGTAGTGTATGCTTTAACTTTCCAGTAGTAAAGAGTATAAAGATTGACGTCGGCGAGATTATATGAGATGTCTGTCAGGCCAGATACCTCAGTTGTCGAATCGGGATTAAAAGTGCTGGATGTGCCGTAGGACAGGCAATAGAAAATGGTGTCCTGGGAATCAGGTCCCATCGATTCCTGCCAGGAGAAGGTAACCTCATCTGCCAGGGTATCGGCATCAGGTGAGATCAGAAAGAATAAGTAAGGCTTGAACGAATTCACTGTTATCTTGACATCCTGGGTGTCGGAGCAGTAGTAAGGATCAGTAACCATTATTTTCAGGTCATAGATTCCTCTATCCCCTTCCTGAGTTTGCCAGGTAAAGATGTTACCGTTTTGGCTGAATCTTGAATCGCTGATATAATAAGTCAGGTTATCATTATCCCCGTCTGTGGCACTGGTCACAATAGTAATAAGATTGGTTTCTTTCCTTGTTATGTCGTCTACTGGCTGAAGAATCGGACACTGATTGGCCAGCCCCGGTCCAATTACCCCCTGGATTGAGTAGCAGAGATAATCATCATGTGTTATCGGGGTATGCAGGAAAACAACGGCAGGCGAGGCATTTGTATTATAAACCAGTTCCCGGGCAAGCTCGACCGGACAGGTCATACCCACATTCCACCAAAGAGAGGGGTGAACCGGATAGATGAAATAGCCTTCATCGCTTGATTCCACGCCCAGGATGTTCCTGTTATCGTGGTTTTCCCAATGGAGTAACTTTCCGCCTTTCATTTTCACCCGCTCTCCGTCCAGAGCCAGGCCATCCCGATATGCGGAATTCACAGCAACGTAGACCTCTATTTCAGGGTAATTTGTTTTTATGTAATCGATCTGGTTGTCAGTTAGCTCCAGCACTGCATATATAGTATCGTTGTAAGTTGTAGCTTTATAGGGTGTGGATGCAAAGTCGATAACTATATCATCCACACCCAGAGAAGCTATTATGTCCGTTTTCCTCTTGAATAAATCAAATACTTTTTCATTGGGATATATCCACCAGGGATATCTGGAATTGTAAGGATCGGTAAATCCATCTTCATTAGTTCCAATCCTGTCGTTTAGACTTGTAAGTATTATGGAGATCTTTAGGCCGTATTTTTTTGCAGAGGAGATGAAATACTCGGAGACTTTTTCATTTAGGAAGTATTGGCTTATTATGGAATCTCCATTTGTGGGTCCATACCAGCCCCTTCCCAGGCTCTGATAAAATGAATTGTATTCCCACTCAAATTCCAGCATCACACCAGAAAAACCTGCTTCCTTATAATCCTTGACCATGGAATCTACTTCCTCCTGAGTATAATCGTGACCATTCACATTATAGAAATATTGAGGCCGGTCAAAGGCAAACACCTCAAATCCCGCCCACATTACCCCTTGATCTTCAGCAATGGCTGTGCCCCACAGGAAACAAGAAAGGATAATCACCAAAACCATGGATTGAAACTTCATAAGGTTCTCCTTCTGCGAAGCGGTCTGAAGCTTTTAAAGAACTATACAAAAATAAGTTTTACTTCCCCCTCCTGGAGTATCATTCAGAATTTAATAATAATTTAATTCTATGTCAAGAAGATTTCTGAGAAAATTAGGATGAAAGATAAATGCAGTTAATGAAACAACGTATTGATTTATTTAATCAGAAGCATCTTTTTAGATTCAGCGTAATCTGTAGTTTCCAATCTGTAAAAGTAAATGCCAGTTGCCACCATTCTTCCCTTTTGGTCTTTTCCATCCCAGGTTATCGACTTTATCCCTTTGGTTTGAAAATTATTGACCAGCACCTTGATTTTTCGTCCTAAGACATTGTAGATGGTTAAGTTAACCCGGGTTGATCTGGGCAAATAGTATTCAATTACGGTTTGGGGGTTGAATGGATTGGGATAATTCTGAAAAACAACAAAATCACTTGCCAAAAAAGGCAGATTCTCTTCCGCTATACCTACTGATGGCTAGTACTCATACGCTCCCATATCCACCACAGCCGAGTCATCATCATTCCCGTCCACAATTCTTGGATTTCCATCCAGATCTGAATCACCCGCAGCAGAGTTATCCCCTGCATCTATGCAGGGAGAACCCTCCAGCAAATGAAAATCATTCAAAGAATCAACAAATAATGGATTCCTTATAATATTATAAAAAGAATCACATGGAATACCATTTATGTTAGGTCCCCAGGACGTATCCCCAACCCCTGCTGGACAATCGACGAAGTTTCCATCAGCATTGTTCCAAACATCGTTATATGAAATAACTGGGAATGAGCCACCATAGCAATATATGCCTCCATTTAGACTGTTTGAAATGATGTTGTTAGTGATATAAGGTGAAGACTGATATATGCAGGTAATTCCACCACCGTATAAGGCGTCAGACGAGTTTCGGTTTATAGTGTTGTTTCTGATGGAAGGTGATGAGGTGTAGCAGCAGATACCACCACCTTGTGAGGAAGAGTTTCCAATTATAACGTTTTGGCTTATAATAGGAGAGGAACCACCACACAAGATTCCTCCTCCAAAGGTGCCACGGTTTTCTTTTATATGATTGTTATTGATAATAGGTGATGCTTCGTAACAGAAGATTCCACCACCACTCCAACACTTATTTTTGATTACGACATTGGCTCTAATAGTAGGGGATGACGAGTAACAATAAATTCCACCACCAGCTCTCTCATCTAAGATAACACCGATCCCATTTTGTATAGTGAATCCCTGAATTATTGAAGTCGAATC
>JBARPA010000063.1:0-1838 GCA_049642665.1 Candidatus Zixiibacteriota bacterium | reverse complement strand
CCATAAACCCGGAGATCGTTGAAGTCTCCGGTAAACAAAGCCAGGAAGAAGGGTGTTTATCCATTCCCGGAACCTTTGAGCAGGTAGCCCGTCCACTCCAGGCCACAATTAAAGCCCTGGATCTAAACGGAAAGGAGTTTGTGATCGAGGGAAGGGAACTTTTAGCCCGGGTCTTGCTCCATGAATTGGATCATCTCGAAGGAATACTGTTTATCGATCATCTGAGCAACATCAGAAGGAAGCTCCTTTCCAAAACGCTGAAAAGCATAGCTGATAAAAGGGAACGGATTTATTGAAGTTTTATGAAAATAGATTTTTTCTTTTGTAGATCATTCCCTGAATTCTGATCATTTGAAAACATCATATATAATATGCGAATCATTTTTATGGGAACACCTGAATTTGCCATTCCCAGTCTGAAAGTTATACAAAATTCAAAACACCAGCTTTTGGCTGTGATCACTCAACCGGATAAACCTAAGGGAAGAGGGAAAAAACTAACTCCCTCACCTGTCAAGGAGTTCTGTCTGGAAAACCAACTAAAGGTCCTGGCCCCAAAAAATTTGAAATCAGAGGATTTCGTCTCAGAGCTTAAGGCTTTGAATCCGGATCTAATGGTGGTGGTAGCTTTCCGCATCCTGCCCCAAGGGGTTTTCAGCATCCCCCCTCTGGGAACCATCAACCTTCATGCCTCGCTTCTTCCCAAATATCGAGGTGCAGCCCCCATAAACTGGGCTATATTCAAAGGTGAAAAGAAAACTGGATTGACCACCTTTTTCATCGAAAAAAAGGTGGATACCGGTAATATGATCCTGCAAAAAGGGACAGAAATTCAACCTGAGGAAACCTACGGTGAGCTATCACAAAGATTGTCCGAACTTGGTGCAGAACTCATACTTGAGACAATTGATCAGATCGAAAAAGGAGAGGTCAAACTCTTGACCCAGGATGATAAAGAGGCAACCTCTGCCCCCAAGATAACTCCGGAACTTTGCAAAATAGACTGGTCCAAACCCGCCATAGAAATTAAAAATCTGATAAGAGGTTTATCTCCTGCTCCAGGCGCTTATACATCTTACCAGGGAAAACCCCTGAAAATTTTCAAAGCCCAGGCAGTAAATGACACCCCAAATTCTGAAGGTTTCGGTGAGGTCATCTCTGCTGATAAAAATAAAGGACTTGAGATTAAAACCTCAAAGGGTACCTTAAGGCTTCTGGAACTTCAACCTCAGAGCAAGAGAAGGATGAAAGGTGAGGAGTTTTTAAGAGGCTACAGGATAAAGATCGGGGACAAATTGGAATAAAAAGATGGAAGATGCTCAAAGATCGAACAAATCGGTATTTCTTTTCTTATCCATATTAAGTCTGGTGGTACTTATCTTTTTAGTATTCTTTTTCTGGTATCTTACCTCACCACGAATTATCGAGATCAGCACTTTTTTAGCCATAGTCCTTCAGATCACTCTGGCCTTGTTTGTGATTACGGTAAGTGGTGGATTGTTTCTGATCGTTTTATCCTCCATAACTGAAAAAGATTTCCTTTTCCCCCACGGCGAAAAGCAGATCACCTTGAAAATGCTTTTTCCCATAAACATATTCATAGGGAATCTATTTGGCTGGTCCAAGGATAAAGTGCGGCAGTCCTTTGTGGCGGTGAATAACTCCCTTTTTAAAGCCACCTCCAGAAGGATAAAGAAAGGCAGACTTCTGATTTTGCTGTCACAATGTTTGCAGAACTATGATTGTCCCCACAAAGTCACAGTTAATTTTGAAAACTGCAAAATGTGTGGAAAATGTCAGATAGGGGATATCGTTGAAATAGGCAGACGTTATGATTT
>JBARPA010000062.1:0-7735 GCA_049642665.1 Candidatus Zixiibacteriota bacterium | reverse complement strand
TCATAAACGAGCCCACAGCAGCATCCTTAGCTTACGGACTGGACAAGAAAAGCAATGAGAAAATTGCGGTGTTTGATCTGGGCGGGGGGACATTTGATATCTCCATTCTGGAATTGGGTGAGGGTGTTTTTGAGGTCAGGTCCACCAATGGTGATACCCACCTGGGCGGTGATGATTTAGACCAGCGAGTCATCGACTGGATGGCTGAGGAGTTTTTAAAACAACAGGGAATCGATTTGAGAAAAGATAAGATGGCTTTGCAAAGATTGAAAGAAGCAGCTGAGAAAGCCAAATGCGAACTCTCAACCACCATGCAGACCAATATCAACCTTCCCTTTGTAACCGCGGACTCATCCGGTCCCAAGCATCTTGATTTAACGTTATCCAGAGCTAAGTTAGAGCAATTAGTTGAAGGATTACTTGAAAGGACGATAAAGCCCTGCAAACAGGCAATGGCCGATGCCAAGCTTTCTCCATCTGATATTGATGAGGTAATACTTGTAGGTGGTCAGACCAGAATGCCCAAGGTTCAGGAGATAGTAAAAGAGCTGTTTGGAAAAGAACCCCATAAAGGGGTCAACCCGGATGAGGTGGTGGCAGTAGGTGCAGCAATTCAGGCAGGTGTCTTAGCAGGAGAGGTAAAGGACGTTCTTCTATTGGATATCACTCCTCTGTCTTTAGGTATCGAGACTCTGGGCAGTGTAATGACCAAGCTGATCGAACGTAACACCACCATCCCCACCAAGAAGTCCCAGATATTCTCCACAGCCACGGACAACCAGCCAGCCGTTTCAATTAATGTTCTGCAGGGCGAGCGGGAGATGGCACTTGACAATAGGACCTTAGGCAGGTTTGATCTGGTGGGCATACCACCTGCTCCCAGGGGAGTACCTCAAATAGAGGTGACATTTGACATAGATGCCAACGGAATCGTTCACGTATCAGCCAAGGATCTGGGAACAGGTAAGGAGCAGAAGATAAAAATCGAGTCCTCCAGCGGGCTCTCAGAGGCAGAGATTCAGAAAAAGGTCAAAGATGCTGAGGTCCACGCAGATGAGGACAAAAAGAAAAAGACTTTAATTGAGGCTCGTAACCGGGCTGATCAGATGGTCTATACCACTGAGAAGACATTGAAGGAATATGGAGATAAGATATCCGAGGACGAGAAGAAAAAGATCGAGGATGCGATACAGAAGGTAAAGGACAGTATGAACGGCGAGAACGCAGATGAGATAAACAAAAGCATAGAGGAAATGATGAGCGCCTCCCACAAGATCGCAGAAGAGGTCTACAAGAAGACCACAGCCCAGGACCAGGCAGGAGGAGCAGGTCCTCAGCAACCCCCGCCTGGAGGAAAGGAAGAGAAAAAGGAGGAAAAAGCCGAGGAAGGTGCGGTGGATGCAGATTATGAAGTAGTGGATGATAAGGATAAGGAAGAGAAAAAATAAACACTAATTAGCTGGTATTAAAATAGTTAAGACTTACAATTAAAGCTGGGTATTAACCCGGCTTTTTTGTTTTGAAAAACATTTTCGAATTAATTGTAGTTCCTCGATTCATCGAACCAAAAACGCCCCATAAATGGGGTAACTACAAAAGAGCGAGTTTGTAGTTTGCCGATTTATGCGAAGCACCTTGACGGTCGGCCAAAACCTGCCCCATAAATGTGGCAACTACAAGGTCACCACCCGGTAGCCCCATCTTGCCCCCAGGGTGGGGTTTGCAATGTAGCGGAAAGCTTTAGCTTTCCATTCTTTCTTTCCCCAATCCCTTCCACCAATGGAGGTCTAAAGATCTCCGCTACAAATTAAAAACCTTTTTTCCAATCTGCATGAATGAATCTTTGTTGAATTGCGAAAAGCCCTCAATTTTTGAGGGCTCTTTTTATAGTTTAAAAGATTAATATCATGTTATGAAATTATTTAAGTTCTAAGAAAATCCGGACTATGCACAGTTGATCTATGTGATATTTTTTAAGTTCTTGCAGGACAAGAGGAAAGCCCAAGATAAATGTTGTACTGCTAATTAATTCAGAAGAAGACATTTACATTATCTCAGATGCATTTTTCATATAAAGAATCTAAATTACTACTTGACAATAAAAACTATTTTGAATATCTTAGAATGGAAAGTTGTTCTTTTGAATTCGTTATCAGACCGTTATTATCTAAAAAGAGAGCCACATTGTTCATTAAAATCAAAAGGCTCAATAACTTGCGATTTCATAAATACAGGTTCCAAATTTTGAAAAAGTTAAGTTTACCTATTCAACTTTAAGAAGGAGGAAAAAAGATGAAGAATAGGTTTCTCCCGGGTCTGTTTACTATCAGCTTGCTATTCTTTATTATGTTATTTTTTAATAGCTCAGCATTAGCAGGCTCACCCTCTTTTTCACATGTAAAATCAACTCATCTATTGTTAGTCGGGGATACTCTTGCGTTTCAGGTCATAGCCACGGATTCAGATATAAATGACATCCTAACCATTACTAAGGAAGGTCCAGGCGAATTGGTTACAGTTCCCCACACCTCACCTGATACAGGATTTTACAGCTGGACTCCAGAATTGGCTGATACCATTGGAGAATACGAAGTTGTCTTTTACGTGAATGACGGCACCGGCAAAGCAGATACTGCAAAGACACTAATAACGGTCGTTATTCCGGACAGTATTCAAGTAGATTGCCTGGAACATGTGGATGCTAACGCCAAAGTAACGGTAGATGTTCGTCTCTGGGCTGACGAGACTGTGTGTGGTTTAACTATTCCCTTTACTTTCTACAATCCGCTTAATACTGATATTGTCTGCGATTCGGTACAATTTAGTTCGACTTTCTATGCCAATCTACCATTTATGTATGGCGGGGATGTATATAACGAAGATTACAAGGTAGTAATGTATGCTGCTTGGTTCACCTTTTGGCCGACTGGGGACAATTTATGGGCAACCCTGCATTTCAGTACAGGTGCTGCCTGGGATACATCTATAGGAGTTAAAATCGATTCGACTTTCTATCCTCCCACCAGTTTCTTAGAGCTGGTGAATTGCGGTACAGGTATTGGAACCCCGATTGAGTTTTTAGCTGGGTGTTTAGGAACAAGAGGGCTTGATAACTTGCCACCGGAGATAAGTGTGCCCTTGGATGTGGATACCAGCGTGTCGTTTGGTACGACCTTGTGTCTGAAAGATATTATAGCTACAGATCCGGACACAGATGATACTCTAATTCTTGAAAAGGTGTCAGGTCCTGGAACTTTTATTCCGGATACTGGTCTTTCTCCTTTATCTGATAGCATCTGTTTTGAACCTGCTGCCATTGATTCGACCTATGAGTTCGTGTTCCAGGTCACTGATCCCTGGGGAGCGACAGATCAAGATACTTTTTATGTGAATTTTACCACCACCGACGTTCCTGAGACACCCTCAACTGGTATAACCGGTTTCGTTTTGGAGCAGAATTACCCCAATCCTTTTAACCTGAAAACCAGCATGAGTTTTGAGATCCCCTACGGATGTCGGGTAAGCCTGAAGATCTACAATCTGGCCGGTCAGCTGGTTAATACATTGGTTGACGGAAAAATGGAGAAAGGCCAACATACTATCTTCTGGGATGGCTCTAATTCTGCTGGTGATCCGGTTGCATCAGGGATTTATTTCTACAAATTAACTGCCTCTGATTTTGTTAGTGTGAAGAAAATGATCTTGCTTAAATAAGGTTCCCATTTTAGTTGGCCCTCTTCTTTCAAAAGAAGGGGGCTTTTTTTATAGTTAAATGAGATAAATATTATGTTACGAAATTATTTGAGGTCTAAGAAAATTCTGAATATACACAGTTGATTTATGTGATGTTTTTAAGTTCTTGCAGGATAAGAGGAAAGCCCAGGATAAATGCTATGCAGCTAAAGAATATGGACAAAGACACTTGTATTATACTTAGATGCATTTTTCATATAAAGAGTCTAAATTACTACTTGACAATAGGGTGGTTTTTGATTATCTTAATATGGATTATTGTTCTTTTGAATTTGTATCAATTCGCGTTTAGTTGAGTAGAAGAGCAGTCTTCTCTATTTAACTTTTATCTGTTTTAGGTCGATAAAATCTAAAAGGTCTAAAATTTTGCAATTATCCAAACATAAGTTCCAAATTTTAAAGGAGTTAACTAAAGCCTAAAGAAGGAGGAAAAGATGAGGAATAGATTTGTCCCTACCCTGTTTATTATCATTTTTTCTTTGTTTTTTCTTTTATTTTGCCAGAACAATGCTTCGGCTCAGGGTGCTGATCCAGATACTGTATTTATCGAGTGTCTTGATCATGTTGACGCCCAAACTACAGTTACTGTTGATGTACGAATGAAGACTGATTCGAGTCTATGTGGTTACACAATTCCTTTAATCTTCTACAATCCTCTTAATACTGATGTGATTTGTGATTCTGTGCAATGGAGTTCAACTTTCTGGGCTAATATACCATTTATGTATGGTGGGGATGTATTTAACGATGAACACAAGGTAGTTCTATGGGCTGCTTACTACTCAACCGAATGGCCTGTTGGCGATAATTTACTGGCGACCATCTATTTTACCACAGGTACTGCCTGGGATACATCCATAGGAGTTAAAATAGATTCGACTCAACGCTTCCCCAGTGTTTTCTTTGGGTTAGTGAATTGTTATGGTGAAGAGACGGCAGGTAAATTCATGGCTGGCTGTTTAGGAGACACTACCGGCGTTGAAAACTTTCCACCGGAGATAACTGTGCCTGGTACTCAGGAGGTAACTGCTGGGGAAACGGTTGAGTTTAAGGTGTTTGCCACAGATGACAATGAAACGGACATCCTGACCATAACCTTAAAAGGTAAAGGGACTTTGACCACCACTCCGCATCCTTCCCCGGATACCGGCTTTTTCCAGTGGATAACTACTGATGATGATTCAGTGGGTTCACCCTATATAGATACCTTTATCGTGAGTGATGGCATGGGAATGGCTGATACCGACTATGTGCAGATAATCGTTAATCCCTTCATCCATAATCCCAGAATACTTGTTCCGGGTCCCAAGACTGCCGTGGCAGGAGATACCGTCGAATTTATCGTTATAGCTACTGATCCGGATCCCACGGATATTTTAACCATAACCAAGGATGGTCCGGGAGATTTGCAGACCACACCTCATCCCACTCCGGATACCGGTTTCTTCTCATGGATAACAACAATGGATGATACGTTGGGTTCGCCTCATATAGTGACATTTTACGTGGACGACGGGACAGGATTGGAAGATACAGGAGAGGTTGTTATTAACGTCTATCCTTTTGTTCCCCCGCCCCGAGAAGGGGATCTGAACAGGGATGGAATAGTGGATATTGTGGACGTCGTTTTTCTGACCAATTATCTTTTTGAGGATGGCCCCCCAGCTGATCCACCTGCTGCAGGCGATATCAATGGTGATTGCTATATAACAATAGCAGATATAATCTATTTGATCAACTATGTATTCAAAATGGGTCCCGTTCCAAAGATGTATACCCAGCCCGGCGACGCTGACTATGATGGGTATGTGAATGTTCCGGATGTTATTTATCTGATACAGTATATCTCATTATCCGGACCTGAACCCCCGAATATGAAATCCGCGGATGTGGACAGCAGCTGTGTGGTGGACCTGGTGGATATCGTCTATCTGGTCAGCTTCCTTTTCAGAGGAGGTCCCAAACCCCAATGCGGATGTGAAGAGGTGAGTCCACTTTTGGCCAGGATGATGTCTTTTAAACAAACAGCTTATGTGGAGTTCGGAAACCCGGTATATAATCCAAGACAGAAAATTGCGGAGATTCCAGTGGCTGCCAGATTCGATATTCCCGTGGCCGGAATTCAGTTTGTGGTGGAATATGATCAGGAGAGATTCGAGCCCTTAGAACCGCTCCTCACTTCCAGAACTGAAAAGCTTTCGCTTTTCTCCAGCTATAAATTCGGCTCTCAAATCATCGGAATCGTGGATTTGGAAGGCAAGAATCTTGTCCAGTCGGGTGAAGGAGATCTATTGATCCTCAGATTCAAGACGGATAATGCTGATCTATCCGGAATCCGGGTTCATCAGACCATCTTAGTGGATGAAAACGCATTCGACTTAGAGGTAAAAATGGATCAGAACTTAGGTACTCCTGAAATCAAATAAATAGAACTGAATAGCACTGATTTAAAAAGCCTCCCTGTGGGGAGGCTTTTTAATTTTCAAGGGCGGACCCAATGTTTGGATCCGCCCCTAGGAACTGAAAGAACTAATCGGGGCTTTCGCCATTTATTTTATCGTCAAAAAGAATAAAAAACTTAAGTTCTCCCCGGATGTTGATTACTTAAATAAACGACAATTTTTTCTTGTGCTTGACTTTGGAATATAATCGAAGTATAATAAAAATAGAATTTGTGCTACTATGGGAGAGGAACAAAACATAGTATTTTGGATATTTGTTTTATCGAAGAGAGTAAGGGTTGGTTCTTTTAATTCACAATTTTTTGATGTAAGTACTCGAGATCATATAAAATTGATTTTAAACTGAGGTAAGACTTAAATTATGGTAGAGCTGGACCTGGAGAAAAAGATAGGGAAGTTAAAGGAGAGGATAAAAAACAAATCACTTCCTCCCCAGGTTGAAAGTATGGTGTTTTTTGAGGTTGAGAGATTGAAGCTTATCTCACCTGCCTCTGCTGAGTATGGCACTATAAATAATTACATAGATTGGATACTCTCACTTCCCTGGGAAAAATCCTCACCCCGAAAAATAGACATAAAAAAAGTCGAAGAGATTTTGGAGAAGGAATATTACGGGAAGAGAAAGGCCAAAGAGCAGATTTTGGAGCATCTATCCATAAGGATGTTAAAAAGGGATTTGAAGGATTCGGTTATCTGTTTTTGTGGTCCTCCGGGAACGGGAAAAACGGCATTAGCCCAGATACTGGCTAAGGCCTTAGGAAGAAAGTTCGCCAGAATTTCGATTGTTGGGATAAGGGATGAAGCTGAGATAAAAGGGCATCGGATAACCTATATGGGAGCTTTGCCCGGGAAGGTAATAAGGTGCATTCAAGAGGCGGGCACATCCGATCCCTTGATTTTAATCGAGGAGATAGACAAAATCGGAAGCCAGGCTTTAAGAGGGGAGCCTACCTCGGCCTTACTTGAGATTTTGGATCCGGAGCTGAATCCACGTTTCATAGACAACTATCTGGGAATTCCTTTTGATCTTTCCGATGTGATGTTTGTGACCACAGCTACTGTTGAGGAGGAAATCCCGGCTCATATTCTGGATATAATGGAGGTGATAACCCTGACCGGATTTGTGGAGGAGGAGAAAATTCAGATTGCTAAGAAATTTCTGATTCCTCAACAGCTTTCCAGGCATGGATTGACTTCAAAGGAGCTCAGAATAAAAGATTCTGCTTTAAAGAAGATAATAAGACAATATGCCATTGAGACAGGCTTAAGAATCCTGCAGCGCCAGATTCAGACCATTTGCAGAAAATGCGCCAGGGAAAAGGTTTCCAAAAGAAGAAGATGCTTGAATATCGATCAGAACAGTTTAGAGGAGTTTCTGGGATCGCCAATTTACATCCCTGATAGAATCGCCAAAAAACCTGAGATAGGTGTAGTGACCGCATTGGCCTGGACTCCTGCTGGTGGTGATATTATGTTGATCGAGGCTTTAAGGATGCCGGGCTCCGGTCTGGTTATCTCCA
>JBARPA010000061.1:0-2663 GCA_049642665.1 Candidatus Zixiibacteriota bacterium | reverse complement strand
GGGTACGATCCACCACAAAGATCCTTTTGGCCTGGCCCACCTGATTGGCAGCTAACCCGATCCCTCTATAAGCCTTGACAGATTTGATCATATCCTCTGTAATATCCTTGATCCCACCATCTATATTTTTTATCTTCTCTGACTTTTTTCTCAGGATGGGATCGCCATATGTTCTGATAATAGCCATATTTTCAAACTTAAAGTTACCTATTCACCTTTGTTTATCCTGCCAGCGATGGATGTTTTAAGAAATTCGATTTTAACGTTTTCGCCTACCTTCAGAACTACGATATTTTCCTTTTCGTTAATTCCCACTATGGTTCCGAACATTCCTGAGGAGGTGACTACCCGATCCCCTTTTCGTAAAGATTCAAGGAGCGTTCGGTGTTCCTTCTGTCTTTTCTGCTGGGGACGGATCAGAAGGAAATAGAATACGACAAAGATTAAAATCCAAGGTAACCAGACTAGAAACCCTCCGCCCTCCTGACCACCCTGCGCTGACATGGCATAGGCAACTTCAAACATTTATGCCTCCTCTCTTTTAATAATATTTACCCGATACATTTTGATTTTATTTGTAAATAAACTTAACTCTCCATTCTCCCCTCTCCGGGGATTTCGTTTTCGGGTCCATACTCCGCCAGGAAATTATCCTTCCACCGGGCAAAATCACCTTCTTTTATGGTTTCTCTTATCTTTTCCATCAAACGCATGTAGAAATGAAGGCTGTGCAGTGTGGCTAACCTTAATCCGGTTATCTCACCGACCTGGATCAGATGACGAATGTAGGCTCGAGTGTAATTTCTGCAGGTGACACAATCGCAATCCGGATCTATGGGAGAGAAATCCGAGGCGAACTCCGCATTTCTCAAGGGGAGTTTTCCTTTTCTGGTGAAAACAGTTCCGTTTCTGGCATTTCGGGTGGGAAGCACGCAATCGAACATATCCACTCCTTTTTCCACTGCTCTGACTATATCCGCGGGAGTCCCGGATCCCATTAAATATCGGGGTTTGTCCTGGGGTAGTATTTGGCAGAGCATCTCTATAATTTGAAACATAGCGGTTTTGGGCTCGCCCACAGAGAGCCCTCCGATGGCGTGTCCCGGGAAATCAAGATCCATTATCGACCTGGCACATTCCTCTCTCAGGTGGGGATAGGTGCTTCCCTGGATAATGCCGAATAAAACCTGAGAAGTTCCCAGATCGGATTGGGAATTGAATCTCTGATGTTCCGTTTTGCACTTCTCAGCCCAATCCAGAGAGAACTCGCATGCCCTTTGGGCTTGCTGTTGGGATGCAGGATAGGAAACACACTCATCCAGAGTCATTATAATATCGCTGTCTAAAGCCCTCTGGATTTCAATGACTTTTTCCGGAGTGAAATAATGATAGGAGCCATCCCAGTGGGACTGGAACCTGACACCCTCCACCGTTACCTTAGCCAAAGGATTCAAACTGAAGACCTGGTAACCCCCGCTGTCAGTGAGGAGGGGACCATCCCAGTTCATGAATTTGTGCAGTCCCCCAGCCTCCAGGATCAAATTATGACCGGGTCTTAAATAAAGATGGTAGGAGTTACCCAGAATAATCCGAGCCCCCACATCTTTCAAATCCTCGGAGGAGAGAGTCTTAACCGATCCCTGAGTCCCTATGGGCATGAAGACGGGAGTTTGAAACTTTCCATGACAGGTGGAGATTTCACCAATTCGGGCAGAGGTGTCTTCATCCTTTTTTATTAAATTAAAAAAAGAATTGGTCAATTATAAAACCAATTTAATTCAAGGTCTTTTTAATATCGGAAACAAGCTAATCTTTTTTCTTTTTACTCATCCCGTATTTGCCCAGACGAACACACAAACCGCCCCAGTATTCCTGAGCTTTGGTACAGTAGATCAAGGGTTTAAATTTATTCAAATCCGGGAAGTCGTGTTCATCCAGATAATCCGGGTCAGCATGTACTGCCACGATCTCTCCGATGAAAAGGTCGTGGGAGCCCAACTGGATCACCTGTCTCACCTCACATTCCATATTAATGGGGCATTCCTTTATCAAGGGAGCTTTCACTTTGGCCCCCTTGATCGGTGTGAGTTGGGTTTCTTTAAACTTATCCACGTCCTTCCCTGAGACCATCCCGCAGTAATCTGTTACCTTGTATAGATCTTCTGTGGTAAGGTTAACCACGAATTCCCCGGATTTTTCTATTATGGGATGGGAATACCTTGATTTTCGAAGAGCCAAAGAGAGCATAGGAGGTTCCGAGCAGCAAACACCTACCCAGGAAGCAGTAACGATATTGGGTCTTTCCTCACCCTGCTGGCAGCTGATCATCAAGGCGGGCAAGGGTACGAGAAAGGTCTGAGGTTTAAGAAGTTTTTTAGCCATATTATAACTCTATAATTTCCTCTCCACTGAAAGTGTCTACTTTTGCTCTCAGTTCCTCCATTTTCTCCCGGATTATGCTCTGCATCCGAGCCATGGTCTCTTCCGCCTGCTCCTGGGTATCAAATTTCAAGGAGATATCCAGGCTTTCCATATTTTGCTCGCCCAATCCATCCGAGCTGAAATCTATTCGGGGTGCTCCGAATTTATTTATCTTTTCGTTCTCCTCCTCGCTGAAGCCAGTAGTCTGAAAGGATACGAAGTATTCCCCCCGCGAAAGCGAT
>JBARPA010000060.1:0-4362 GCA_049642665.1 Candidatus Zixiibacteriota bacterium | reverse complement strand
TTTCTATCTACATGAATTTCAATACAGTAATGAATCACGAGTCAGTGGAAAACGGTTTTAGCATTTATCCTCCTACTATCGGTGAATTCGAGTGGCACAGAGTTAATATCAAGGACTCGCAAAGGGCACAGGACCGCCTCAGGTTCAAACCTGAGGGTTATTTCAAGACTCAAACCCACTACACCATTGAGCTGGACACCACAGTTAAAGACACAAATGGCATCGCTTTATATGAGCCTGTTAGTTTTTCCTTCACCACCGAAGAATTGAAGATCAAATGGACTTATCCCGACGACGGATGGACTGACGTTTCAACTGGAAGTTCAGTGGTCATTTACTTTAACTCAGCTATGAGCGAAACAGCTACTGAGAAGGCATTTTACATAAATCCTGAGACCCAGGGAAGTTTTGATTGGTCTGGGGGACAACTGAGGTTTAATCCAGAAAAGGTGTTAGGTTCCGATAAGCTTTACACCATCACCATAGACACTTCCGCCCAGAGTATAGAAGGTGTCAGGTTAAAGGAAAACTATTCCTTCTCGTTCACCACTTCTGAGATTCAGGTCATTTCATCTTTTCCAGCCGATGGGGCAAACTATGTGAGCCCAGAAGCTAATGTTCAAATAACATTTAGCACCGACATGGACCAGCTCTCGGTGGTAAATACCTTCACTATGTTCGATTCGGATTCAACTGAAGTGAACGGTGAATTCTCCTGGTCCGATCTAAACAAGTTGACCTTCAATCCGGACTTGGCTTTAGCTCTGAATGAGGAATACACGGTAATCATAAGAACTGATGCTTCTGATATTAGGGGGGTAAATATGCCGGAGGAGTTTGTTCTCTGGTTTAAAACCCGTCCCTGACCGTTTTTATAGCACTTATTTCTTATTTTTGCTTCAAAAAGATATTCTTTAAGATTTGATCAAGCTAAAGCTTGATACTCCAATAGGATTCCATTTATTTTCAAAAGAGAAAATAGATTTGGCTTGACACATCGTTTTTTTTTGCCATTTTACAGGTGCGTTTTCTTTAGAATAGGAGGAGAAGTGAAAATTAAAGATAAAGAGGAATTACATCACTGGATAATCTCAGAACGAGCCTGGGAGATGAAATCATCTGCCATCAGGGAGATTCTGAAAATCACGGAGCTTCCTGACGTGATCTCTTTTGCCGGCGGTCTGCCCGCTCCTGAGCTTTTCCCGGTGGAGGAACTTAAGGAGGCATGTGATAGGGTTCTGAGCATTTCCGGGCCCAGATCCCTGCAGTACAGCCTTACCATGGGACATCGCCCCTTAAGAGAGTTTCTGGCCGAACGCTACACTCAGAGGGGAATTCCCGCAACTCCTGACAACATTATGATCACATCCGGCTCTCAGCAGGGTTTGGATCTGATAGGTCGGGTATTCCTGGATTCGGGCAGTTTCGTGGTAGTGGAGGATCCGACCTATCTGGGTGCTCTGCAGGCATTTGAGGCTTATAATCCTCATTATCATACGGTGTCCATGGATGAAGAGGGAATGGTCGTCTCTGAAGTGGAGGAAGCTATCAAAAAGAAAAAACCAAGATTCATCTATGCTGTTTCCAATTTTCAGAACCCCTCCGGTATCACCATGACTGAGGAAAGAAGACAAAAGCTGGTGGAATTAGCCAAAGAGTACTACATCCCGGTGATTGACGATAATCCATACGGTGAGCTGAGATATGCCGGTGAGGACCTTCCTTCTCTGAAAAAGTTGGGCGGCGATCTATTAATCGAACTGGGAACCTTCTCCAAGATCATCTCTCCCGGCCTGAGAATCGGGTGGATATTTACCTCCGCAGAAATAATGAGGCTATTCGAAAGAATGAAAGAGGGGGTGGATTTACATACCAACACCTTTGCTCAATTTATGGTTTATGAATACATCAAAGCCGGGAATCTGGAGAAACATATTAAGCTTATAAAATCTGAATATAGCAAGAGAAGAAAAGTGATGATAGAATCACTTGAAAAATACTGCCCCAACTATGTCAGGTGGACAAAAGCGGAGGGGGGTCTTTTCCTGTGGGTTTTTCTGCCTGAACATGTGTCGGCAACTGAGCTTTTGAAGAAAGCTCTTGAGAAAAAGGTGGCATATGTTCCGGGAAAGCCATTCTATGTTCACGGGGATACGGATAATACCCTGAGACTGAATTTCTCCAATGCCACCCCGGAACAAATCGAAGAGGGGATAAAGAGGTTGGCTAAGGTATTTGAGGAAAACGTTAAATTGAAGAATAAATAAGAACCAATTAGCATTAATTAATTCAATAAATTCTAAGGTAATTGACATAAATCTATAATTTTTTGTTTATGTTGACAGTGTCTGGAATCCTTAAGATTAATACATTACAATTCTTTCCCAAAATTAACTTTGATGCAATTATTAGGTTAGTGAAAAAAGGTATAAGAAAAAAAGGGAAACCTTAAGAAAAGCCCAATAAATTGGGCATTTCAGACCAATATCAGACGTAAGAAGGCATAAAATAGGGCAGTTTCCTTATTGTTAAAAAGGAGCTTTTCAGTATATTTATTATCGAATTGAGGGGGATAAGGATAAGTAGCCTCTGAACAAAAGACACCGATTCTTTTGGATTTAATATTAAATCCAAAAGGAATGTGTCGATACTCTAAACTAAAGCTGGCTGTAAAGTCAGCTCCGGGTCACCGGGTTTTAGCTGTTGGTAATCCCAAGTAGCTCAAATAAGTGGATATTAATATCCACGGAGAAATTTTAAACTCTAAACTTTCCTTATGGGCTTAAAGGAGGTGATGTAAGGAAAAAACAGAAAACCATATTACAGTTTTGCTAATCGTTCATTTTGAAGGAGGAAACGACAAATGAACAAAAAGTTACTAATAATTCTTCTGGTTGGTTTAGTCCTTTTGGCAGGCTTTACTTTTGTATATGCCACGCATATCAGCAAGGAAGCCACGCCGACCAAGGCCAAAGCCATCAGAGGAGGAGCCAGAGTTGAGGAGCCGGCAGTTCCCGTGGTACAGAGGATTCGCACTGGCACGCTTTCCGAGAAGCCCAAGAGCCTGGATGATCTGAAGGCTGCTGCGATGAATGCAGGCAAGCCCTATATAGCTCCCCAGGATCAGATGAAGGCCGATTTTGACGTTGATGTGCAAAAGATAGCTACTCCGGCAGGTATTATTGATGAGTGGTCTTTGACCGAGTGCGTGATTATTGTTCATAACGATCCCTGCTGTTACTGGCAGCCCTGGCCAGATTATTTCGATCAGTATATGAACTGCGTGGGAACTGCGGAGTACTGGCAGCTCCAGGATCCGCAGCATGATCCCGAGGGCAGCGCCTGCGGTTATCCGATATATCCCTTCCAGCCTACCGCTGTTCAGTTCTTTATCAACACTCCAGCACCCTGCAGCGTAGATGTTGAGTTTGCAGTGACCTGGGACTACGGAACACCCAACTGGGGATATCCCTTCCCCTGGTATCCGTCACCTGACTGGTCCAGCGGCAACTTAACCATCTATTTGCCTGAGGCTGGCAGCTTCTATTTGACTGCTGCGATCGATTCTCTGGACCGTCCCTGCTACCACGTTCCTTTCTTTGCCCGTTTCTGGCTTTTGAACTCGGATGATTTCACCGATGGCTCTGCGCCGGTCTACTGCCCAACTGCCCGGTATGGCTTCTGGCTTACCGGCGTGTGGGATGGGGGATCTGTTCGCAACCAGGGTTACTACTACAGCGATGCCTTCGGCGGCTACTATGACATAGTGGACATCAAGGGCGGAAACATGAGGGTTTATGCCCAGGGCTTAACCCGGGACCAGAACGAATGCGAGCTGGAGAGCCTGTGGTATCACAAGGCAAGCTTTGGCGAGTGGGAATGCGTTTATCCCTGGGAGCCCCCGTTTGATTCTTGCGAATACGGCACTGATTCCGTAGGTTCCTGGAAACTGGTTACACCGGTGGACTACGGCTATGCTCCGGACGGAATGCCCGATTTCAATCAGATTGAGCCCAATATGTGCGGACCGGCTGCAGTGTCCAACTGTCTGTGGTGGTGCTTTGCCGGAGGATTCCCCTGGTATGCCGTCAGCAACTGGTACGGCGCCTGGGATCCGGCAATCCCGCCGGCTATGATGGCAGAGCTGGCAGCCTGCATGAACACCGGTGCCTTTGGAACCGATGTTTATGATATGCAGCAGTGCATACTGGATCTGAACGAGACCTATGGATTCTGGTTGACCGAGACCACCATAGTTCAGCCCAGCTTTGATGACATCGAGTATCAGATCAGACTATCCCAGGACGTGATACTGCTTCTGGGTTACTGGTACTTCGATGGTGAGCAGTGGTTCCGTCTGGG
>JBARPA010000059.1:0-1961 GCA_049642665.1 Candidatus Zixiibacteriota bacterium | reverse complement strand
CTACGGATGGAGAGGTTTTTATTCGTCTGACAGCTCATTGATGGTGACGTTAGCTGATACACTGAAGTTCAACTACCTTCAGGAAGTCTATGTAAATACACCAAGGTTTGAGGCCATCGAGCAATGTAGTCTTAAAGTGGCTTTTCAGGTCTTTGACACCAGCATCGTTGCTCCTGGTCCTTTTTATTACTCCTATGTTCACTACAACATCTGGGAGGCAGAAGGTAATGACAACTATCCTGATGATCTTCAGCTTACTCATACACAGGGAAGGGAAGTGAATGATGGTGGCGTTGGCGCCTGGATGGTCAGTCCTGCTTTAGGGGATACCGCTGATATAATCCAGAAGGGGCCAAATTACGGACAGGATAACAGATTTCAAGGCTTGTGGCCAAAGAAAGATTTTATCAACTATTCAGCCGCTTTTAGAGTCAGGCTGGGAGGAGCCGATCCCGATACAGCTGTCAATGATGCTATAGCTATCTTCTCGGTAACCAAGACAGACAGGGATGGCGTGCATACTGCAGTCACTGACACTTTGTGGGAAGATGACTTTGCGGATACTATTAACTACATTGAGGATACTTTGACATACAGGACCGATTATTTCTGCGACTCTTTGCAGACGCCTGTATGTGGTAATAAAGTGTACGAGATTGAATTCAGGATCTACTGGTTCGGAAAAAGAGAGCTTTATATTGACAAGGTGACTCTTTTGGATTACGAAGGTGGTCAGCTGATAGCTGGCCATCGTGACGGCCGTATAAGGACCCACATCTACGCTTATTTCGAGGACAGTCATTCTCTTGATGCCTGGTATATGAATGAGGAATTAAAAACAGGACACGACATAGACTGCTTTATGCCCTGGAGGTATGTGGATTCTCTGCTTTATGCTGAAAACCCCAACAAGACTGGGTTTGCTGCGATGCATGAGACCACATCAACTGGATATTTTATCGATCTGGTGGATCCCAAGCAACTACATGTGGATATTTATCCACTTGGGGGAGATGTTTCTCATTTCAGCGAAGATCTATATGAAGATTCGGTGAGCCTGCAAGAGGCTTGGTCAAATCTCATCAAAAAACTGGACGCATTCAGACGATCAGCAGAAACCAAGAATTTAGAGTTTTCGACCACACTTCAGGGATTCTCGCAACAGTCTCGGACCACCGGAGTGAATGATACTATACAAAACCCGAATGATACTCTTATCTGGCACTGGAATTGGAGGGAGCCAACAGGTTATGAGCTTGAATGTATGAGCAACCTGGCTATAGCTCATGGAAGCAAAGGCGTTCTCTATTGGAAGTATTGGGATGGTTTGTATAGAAAGAGTTTAGTATGGGTCTGCGTTGATACGGCCTGCAGTTCTGCAACACCTGTAGAAAATTATGTTTGGAAGACTATTACCGGGCTGGTCGATGATTCATGCAATGCAACTGTGCGCTGGTATTGGATAAGGGACAAAATCGGACCTTATATGGACTCGTTGGGTGAAACTTATTATGATTTGACCTGGCTGGGGGCTGGGTCATCTGACGCTGTGGATACGGTTAGTGGTAGCTTTGTAAACCACATCCAGAGCTTGGAATATCAAGATTCAGCTTACATTGAGGTAGCATTCTTTGTGGATAGTGCAGGTGCTGCTCCAGATACTGATTACTTCATGCTGACCAACCGCAGGTGTCTACCAGATGAGGATCAGAATGTGACCTGCTATATTAATAAATCAGGCAGATATAAAATTATCGACCTCTGCGCGAGTGTTTCAGGTTCTTGCATACCTGATTCTACCATTACAGGATATATTGATAGCACCCTCCTGACCCCCTTTACCACTCATCTGAATCCTGGTGAGGGGAAGCTTTTCAAGATGGTTCCTTATTCGGATTCTCTTCATGGCTCAGGTGTCCCAATGAAATGGCAGGGTGGACTCATTGTCTCAGGTGATGTTA
>JBARPA010000058.1:0-2429 GCA_049642665.1 Candidatus Zixiibacteriota bacterium | reverse complement strand
AAATAAAGTAGTCTCACCGGGCTTTGTCGATCCTCATACCCATCCAATATTTGCTGCAACCAGAGAGGAGGAATTTGAGTTGAGAATCAAGGGGAAATCCTACCAGGAGATATCCCAAGCCGGAGGTGGAATAAAATCCTCAGTAAGAAAATTGAGAAAATGTTCCAAAGAGGAGTTGATCAAACTTACCCTTCCCAGACTGGACAAATTTCTTTCCTACGGTACCACCACCATAGAAGCCAAATCCGGATATGGGCTTTCACTTGAAGATGAGATAAAATCTCTGGAAGTGATAAAAGAATTAAACAGCATTCATCCTCTGGATTTGATCCCAACCTTTCTGGGCGCTCATCACGTTCCGGATGAATATAAAGATAAAAAAGAAGAATACATAGACTTACTAACCAGAGAGATAATACCAGAGGTAGCTGAAAGGAAATTAGCCCATTTCTGCGATGTTTTCTGTGAAAAAGGGGTATTTAATTTAGAGGAATCTGAAAAGATATTAGAGGCTGCAAAAAAATTTGGTCTGAAACCCAGACTTCATGCGGATCAGCTTACTTCTTTTGGGGGAGCGGAGCTGGCGGCAAAAGTTAAAGCCGTATCTGCCGATCATTTGGAGAATATCTCGGATCAAGGCATAGAGAAGATGAAAAAAGCCGGAGTAATTGCCATCCTTTTGCCAGGAGCCACCTTTGGCCTGGGATTAAGGGATTATGCTCCGGCCAGAAAAATGATCGATTCCGGATTAGCAGTTGCTTTGGCAACCGATTTCAATCCTGGATCCTCCATGACCGAATCCATGCCTATGATTCTATCCTTATCCTGTTTGATGATGAGAATGACCCCGGCTGAAACCATAACTGCCTCAACTATCAACTCCACCTGTGCCGTAGATAAAGGAGATATGATGGGGAGTCTTGTGCTAGGCAAAAAGGCCGATTTAATCGTGTGGGAAGTGGAAAACTACAGAATCATTCCTTACCATTATGGGGTAAATTTAATCTGTAAGGTTATAAAGGACGGCAAAGTTGTCAAATAAAGCCTTGATATCTTTAGCTCTGTTAATTCCACTGTTTCTTTTAACCAGTTGTGGATATTATACTTTTTCTGGCTCGGGATTAAAGGGAGTTCAAAGCGTGGCCGTCCCTCTTTTCGAGGATCAGACCCAGGAATACGGATTAAGGGAACCTCTGACCCAGAAACTGGTAGATGCATACGTTCAGGACAATACTTTAAAGGTGGTAAACCAGAAAAACTCCGATTCCATCCTGTATGGGATCATAACCGGATATCTCCGGGAAGCTCACACCTTTGATGAAAATGAAAACGTTAAGGAGTATAAGATAAGGATTTTCGTCAAGGTTACTCTAGAGGAAACCAAAAAGAAGAAAATAATTTGGGAGGAGGATAATTTAGAGGGCTGGGCCATCTATTCGGCTGTCGATGAAACCGAGGATGATGGAAAAGAGAAAGCCTTGGAAAAATTAGCCGAGGACATCGTAAATCGAACGGTCAAGGGATGGTAGTCTAAATCTATTGACTTTTGAGAGAATTTACTTAGATTGGTATAAACAGAACATAAGTGAGGAAAAAATGAATAAGTTCAGGATTGCATTTTTGGTTTTCAGTGTGTTTTTACTTGTCTTTGTTCCCCGGCTATGGGCTGACGATTCCAAGGTGGGCACAACTGCATACTCATTTCTGAAGATTGGTATAGGAGCAAGGTCTCAAGCCATGGGCTCTGCCTTCGTGGGATTGTCAGACGATGAATCAGCTTTGTATTTCAACCCGGCTGGAATTATGCAGCTTAACGGAAAAAGCTTTATCTTCTCCTATAACAATTACCTGACCGATATCCAATCCGGCTTCGTGGGTTTTGTGCACCCTTACGGCGATAGGACGCGTTTGGGAGCCTGGATCGACTATATGAACTACGGTTCCATGGTGGAAACGGATTCCACCGGCAAAAGACTGGGAACCTTCGGAGCAGGTGATCTGGCTTTAGGTCTTACCTATGCCCAGAGCTTGAGTCCTATATTCCATTTCGGTCTTACCGGAAAATTCATCTATGGAAAGATCCAGGACTATTCCTCCGATGCATTGGCCGTGGACTTAGGACTGCTTTTGAAATTCAAAGACCAACGCAGCAGATTGGGATTGGCAGTGAGAAATTTAGGTGTTCAATTGAAGGGTTATACCGAATCGCATAAGGAATCCTTGCCTACGGTCTTTGAGTTAGGTCTGTCACATCATCTCAGGGGATTCCCACTTATCTTCTCATTTGATACAGCCAAACCCATTGACAACGATTATCACTTCGATTTCGGAGGGGAGTATTTAGGTTTCAAGCCTCTGTTCTTGAGGGTAGGCTGGACCACTTTCGGGGAAAACTTCAAAACCGAATCGGACAAGGACAACCTGGCGGG
>JBARPA010000057.1:0-11218 GCA_049642665.1 Candidatus Zixiibacteriota bacterium | reverse complement strand
ATCACAGGCGAATCCAGCTTTCCACTCAACACCCCGTGCATTTCCAGCTCGCCACTTAACTCAGCAATATCGACCAGTTCGGTTAGTGGCTCAAGCTGGTTAATTTTCATTGAAAATTTTCCATCTATCTGTTCATCCTGCAATTTAACCTGGGCCTCTGCCTCGGAATTTTCCTGGTGGAACGAGAGCTTGGCCAGACCCTTATCTATAGTCACTGCCGCAGAAAAATCTGGTACGGATTTCAGGTTATACTTTACGTCCCTTAGATCCAAATCTGCGTAAATCTTCCACTCTGTGGGATCTTGACTTTGACCTGAGGCTTTCAGCTTTGCCTGTATTTTGCCCTGATACGGACCAGACTCACCATACAGTGATTGCCACCCCTTTGCCAAATCGACTCCATCCACTGATATCGAGAGCTCGTAGGCAAATAGACTGTCGGTCGAAACCGACCCTTGACCGGATATTATGCCGCCCAGCAGCTCCAGCTTGAGCTTCTGCAAATCAATCAGATTGCGCTGCCAACTTGCTTCAGCCAACCCCCGCTGTATGCGGATAGAAGCAACATCGAATGTCTTAAGCTCGAGTTTGGCATTGACTTCCGGCTGGCTGAGTGAGCCCTCTACATGTAAGGCCAGATCCAGATCTCCTCCAACTGGAGGAAGAGGTCTGGGAAAAAGCTCTCCAGCTGCCTGCAGTAACTTATCAGGGTTACCCTGCAGGTGGAAATCACCCACAATTGACGTGTCCTCACCTACAAGTGCCTCCGCATTTCCAGTGAATTGCAGGCCCGGCAAATGAACCGAGATCGAATCCAGTCGTAATTGCCGGCAGCTAAGCAGGCCCGCAATCTTCATCTCGTTACCCATTATCGGAATATCTTGATACTCCACTCCGACAGTATCGACCTGGACATGATACTGATAGGTTTCATCCTTCCTGTAATTAGCTATTATGCTCAAATTCCTCAGGTATGCGTCTATGGGCATAATCCTGTCTAGATATTGAAGTGATGAGTGCCTGAGCTGTAACTTGCTCAATCGGATTTGAAGCGGAGGTTCTGCAGGGGAACTATCAGCTCTGGCAGACGGCTCGGATTTGGGAAGATTCAAAACCCCCAGGCTGTCTCGCTGAACGCTGAGCTTCAGGCTGTCCAGTTCCAGAGATTTAATGAGCAATCGGCGATGAATAAGGTCAGCTAGAGAGTATTCTACCTTGGCATGACCCAGGGTCAAAAAAGGAATCGTCTTCTGGGCTTGCAATTCATATATCTGGACGTCTCGTAACTGAAGTCGAGACAGGAGATTGGTTTCCAGCCAACCAATCTTAACTTCTTGACCCAGAGCATCTTGCAGTCTTGCTTCTGCCGTTCCTTTAAGCCACGCCTCGCCCGGGCTCAGAGTAAGCAGGAACAGCAAAAGCACCACGGCTGTAAACAGACAGACAAGTCCAACTGCCAGCCAGCGGAGTACGCTCCTGGCTCTTGATGGTTGTTTTTTTTTCATGACTATACCCGGTGCAACCGGCCGAGCTATCTATAAGTAGTTCTCATTGGGATACGAGATCGGCTTTAGCGTTTATAGCCATCGCTTCCTCTTGAAATAAAACAACATCACACCTGCAATCACAACTATGGTCGCCCAGAAAGCCTCAGGATATACCCAGTGCCACTTGAGCTCCGGCATGTATTCGAAATTCATTCCATATATACCAGCTACGAAAGTCAAGGGGATAAATATCGTAGCTATAATGGTCAATACCTTCATTACTTCGTTCATTCTATTACTGACACTTGAAAGATAGATATCCAGCATTCCAGAAACCATATCCCTAAAAGTCTCGATGGTATCGATTACCTGAATGGTATGGTCGTAGACATCCCTGAGGTATATCCCGGTGGCTTCCTGAATGAGTGTAGACTCTCCTCTTTCCAGCTCACTGATTACCTCCCTTAAAGGCCAGACCGATTTGCGCAGGAAGATCATCTCCCTTTTGAGATTATGGATTGTTTGTAAGGTTTCTGGAGTCGGATGGGCCACCAACTCCTCCTCTATGGACTCGATCTTCTCTCCAAACTTTTCAAGGATTGCAAAGTAGCTGTCAACGACAGCATCGACCAAACAATAGGCCAGGTAATCAGCTCCCATCTTTCTAATACGACCTTTTGCGCTTCTGATTCTCTCCCTTACGGGATTGAAAACATCACCCACTTTCTCCTGGAAAGAGATAACAAAATTTGAACCAAGAATGAGACTGAACTGTTCAGCAGTAACTTCATTCTGTTTCTCATCATAATAAAGCATTTTCAAGACCACAAAGATATAACTGTCAAAGTCTTCCATTTTGGGACGTTGTCCGGTATTCACGATGTCTTCCAAAACAAGAGGATGGACATCAAAATGCTTTCCGATTTTCTCTATTACGTCAACCTGGTGAAGGCCGTCTATATTTATCCAGGTTACAGTCGGTTTTTCCCTAAAGGGAAAGCATTCCTCGATAGTTTTTGCCTCCCTTTCTTGTAATTGAGATTCATCGTAGTCGATTATTCTAATCCTTGCTTTCTCTATCTTTTTCTTCCCTACATGCACCAGAGTCCCTGGTGACAGACCAGCCTTTTTCGAAATTCTCTTGATAAATTTGGGTACCATAACTCACCTCCCATCAAGTTATATGGCATAAGAACTTTACGATTATATAAAATGAAGCCACGCAGACGAAAATTCCCAAAGGTGTAACAGGAACATAACTTCCTCCGTTGGTTCACGCAGCATACGTATAGCTGCTTAGAAATCCTGGGTGACAGATACCTTAAAAACACAATAGGTAAGGATTTTAGTGGTGGTATCGGCATTAGATCTTAATCTTTTGGGTCTTTATCTTTTTTCCTCAACCCCGCATCCAGCGCTGGTGTTTCAACCAAACGAATATCCGTGGATGTGGAAGCGATACGCACGCGGCCTTTGGTTTTATCAAACTCTTCAAGGATACGAGTGAAAAGAAGGTCTTTTGTACTCCGGCGGGCCTTGTAGTCCACCACATATCTAATGGTGAATTCCATCCAATTATCATTGGCAATCATGGTCACCGTCGGTTCCACTTTGGCTTCTTCAATCTTGTACTTCTCAACCATCTTCTTCCAGACAGCCTTGGAGTGAACCGCATAATCACCGATGACTTCATACACCACTCGCTGAAGAATTTCTCTGGTCCGTTTTTGGTCACTCTCGTATTTAACCGGAATGATAATTTCATCCCAGAGAAAAGGAAAATCAGCAGAATAATTAAAGAGCGGCTCTTTGAACACAAAGCTGTTGGCAACGCGCACGATGCGTCCGTTATATAGATCAGCATTAACCCATCCGCCGCACTCCATCAGGGTTGTGCGGAGGATACCGATATCGATCACATCTCCCGTTATTCCTGCCAGCTGAATACGATCTCCGGTTTTATAAAAACTGCCAAATGAAATCGCTATAAAACCAGCAATGCTGGTAATAACCTCCTGCAGCGCAAAAACTAGTCCGGCACCCGCTATACCCAGTCCCACATGCAACCCGCCAAGCCGACCACTGAAAACAGCCACCACGAATAGAATAGCCACCAAATATCCAAGGAAAGCCACAGACTTTCTTGCCCGGTAGCGCGTATGAGAATCTTTGATATAGCGTGAAACTGACCGCTGTAAGAGGCGGACCACAATGCCTATGATCAAAAGACCTGCTATAACTGCTGTGGTTTTGCCCACAATAGGGTCAAAAAGCCAACGTTTGATAAAGGTTTCCATATTCAAACTCCCTTGACCAAACCACTAATCTACGGATCTGGGCTCGTTCACCCACTCCGTGACCCCCCTTCTTTGGAAGGAGGGAAAAGAGACCCAATGGACTCTTCTTTATTTACCATATTATCGCTAAGTTTTGAAGTTTGTCAAGTGCATTTTCTGAAATAGGCACCTTACAGAGAACGGAGGCCACAAAGCATTCCGAGAATTGACTAAGATGGAGTCTTCAGAAAAGAATGGCAATTCCCAACAAGAGCGAATTAGTGTATCCTGCAGATGAAATTCTTGTCAGGCAACTAATTTTGAAAAAACCTCAACACATTTCGACTCATTGCGTATAATTAGAGTACGGAATTTGCTAAAATGATGTCCATCACTGATCCTACTAATTAACAACAATGTCTGCAATCACTTAAGAGAGGAGGTGGAAAAGTATGCCGAAGCTGAAGAAACGCAAAGGTCACGAAGAGGAATTCGACAGGAACAAGCTGGAGCAATCGCTGAAGAAAGCCGGAGCTAAGGAGGAGACTATCCGTAAGGTTGCGGAGGCGATCAAGCCTCGTGAGGGTATGACAACAGCAGAGATGCGCACCAACGTTAGTAATGAGCTTAAGAGACACGAGCCAGAGGCTGCAAAACGCTATGAGAACTTCAGGAAATAACTGGCCCTAGCTTTTATAATCGAGTTTGGCTTAAAGATTTGCCGAGTGAAGAGGAAGTTTGCTCTACTCGGCAAATTTATTATTGGTATGTTCTCGGCTTGCAGGAACAATCAAAGATAATCGAAATCTTTGAACCTTTTTATCTGAGACTAACTTCTACTCAATTCAGAGAAGCCCATTTCAGAATGTGAAATCACGAGTCAACCTTCAAAACACTAACTGCATTGGTAAAAAGAGTTGAGTTTGGAATAAGTATCTTTTTGTTCTCAGCCTGAAGCGTGGTGTATCGAAGATCAATATCAACAACTTGCCCCTCAAAACCAGCCACGATAATGCGGTCATTAAGCTGAAAAGGCTGATACATAAGGATAAGAGCACCTGCAAGGACATTAGAGAGCACATCTCTGAGAGCAAATCCCAGAGCAAAACCTGTTAGCCCCAGGCCAGCCACCAAAGCAGTAACATTGACTCCCATCCTCCCGAGTGCCATTACAGCGCCCACTAATAAGAGTATGCCTTTGACCAGCTTTCCGATCAGCTTGAAAACTTGTTTTCTTCTCGGTGCGAATCCCTTGCCGATACCCCCAATGATGGTTTTAGTAATAATGCTTAGCAACCAAAACAAGACAAAAATAAAAAGAGCCACAGCAGCTCGAGGTCCAAAAACCGCCAGTTCACTCGCCAGATGGTACAACTCTTTTAATATCCCTTCCATTTACTACTCCTCCATATTTGCACGTTGCCCCGTATTCACAATGTCTTCCAGAACAAGAGGCTGCACATCAAAATGCTTTCCGATTTTCTCTATGATATCAACCTGATGAAGGCCATCTATGTTTATCCAGGTGACAGTCGGTTTTTCCTTAAAGGGAAAGCATTCCTCGATGGTTTTTGCCTCCCTTTCTTGTAATTGAGATTCATCGTAGTCGATTATCCTAATCCTGGTCTTCTCGATTTGTTTCTTACCTACGTGCACTAAAGCCCCTGGTGAAAGGCAAGCTGTTTTTGACATTTTCTTGATGAATTTGGGTGTCACGATTCACCTCCTTCAAGATAATATAATCAAAAAAGCAATATAACTCACATATAAGATAACAAAAATAATGCCTTCCCATCTATCCAGAAGACGTTGTTTCCCGGTGAACATAGTGATGAACAGAAAGACGCTCGCCGATATGGTTACGCCGATATCTATGTTGCTCCTCGGCTCAAAGGGTATGGGTTTGATGACTGCACTCAAACCCAAAACCCAGAAGATGTTGAAAATATTCGATCCCACGACATTGCCCACCGCAATCTCAGCATTCTTTCTAGAAGCTGCCACGGCCGAGGTGGCTAATTCAGGAAGTGATGTTCCAAGTGCCACCAGGGTCAAACCTATGAAGGACTGGCTGACACCTAAAATTGAAGCTATGTGTATTGCTCCTTCAGTGATCCATTTGCCCCCAACTGCTAGCCCAACCAACCCTGCAATTACCAGCAAAGATGATTTTGCCAGTCCATACTCTCTTGTTGGCACATGTTCATCCATTCCTTCCACCCTCTTTGCAATGCTGAAGGAATAATATAGAAATATGATGAAAAATGAAATCAAAACCAGTCCGTCTATTCTGGTCAGTGCGGAGAAACCATTTTTATCAATCAGCTGATCATTAGCCAAAACTCCCAACATAAGAGCTGCCAGAAGACTTAAGGGAATCTCTTTCCAAACTGTACCTTTAGTTACGCTGAGGGGAAAGATGATAGAAGATATCCCTAGAATCAGAAGAACGTTGGCAATGTTGCTTCCCAGGATGTTCCCGATAGCGATCCCACTGTTTCCTTTAATGCTGGCTATTATGTTCACGAATAATTCAGGAGTTGATGTACCGAAGGCAACAACCGTCAACCCTATGACCAAATCGGAAACCTTTAATCTCCGGGCAATAGATGATGCACCCTCCACAAGAAAATCGGCTCCTTTGATCAGTAATACAAATCCAATGACCAGCAGTACAATTTCAATCATATCGCTAAATCCAGACCCTCCGATTTCTTCACAATGAGCTTGGATGTTTTGGTTCTTTTAAAAAAGCATCTATCATAAGCGTCTGTTATACGCTTCAAGAAAATTACACACAAATCTGCTCCCTTTGTCAAGACAAAAATGGATAAGATAAGTAATTTGGGCAGACCCCCTTCCCACCACCACCAGAGGATACTGTTTGCCCGTGATATTGAATAATCTGATCTTATCGTGAAATAATTGCTTTCATTTTTCGAAATTGTTTTGTATAATTAGAGTAATTCTTGGAGAGAGAATGTTGAACCTTTGATAAAAATCAATCAAGAACTCCAAAGTTAGGAGAAAAACCATGAGTGACAAGAAACATTTCACAGCTGAAGAAGCCAAAAGGATCGGCGAGGAGCTGGGAATTGATTGGAGTAAGTTTGATGTGGAGCAGTTTCGGCGGGGAATGGATGTGGAGCTGGAGCACGGGCTGGTCGACCCGCACACCAATGTGACCAATGACGACCCTTTGATGACCGGCAAAATCGCCCTGGCTCACCTTAATGAGTTTCCCGATTACTACACGCGGCTTGACAAGATGGAAGAAGAAGCTGACAAATTCTGGGGAAAGTGAAAATAAGAGGCCTGCGTGCTGGCAGGTTGGAATTATTTGCCCTTTAACCTTCTTTGGACGGTTTGACTTCCTAATTCTCTGAGTGCATCAGTGGCAATCCATCTGGCGGATTTTGAATCTATTTTAATTATCTCCTCTGCAGTTTTGATTGCCATTCTATTTAGTTTAAAATTTCGTTTTCCGATCTGCCTTAAAGCCCAATTAACTGCCTTCTTGACAAACTTTCTGTCATCGGTTGCTTCACTTTTTATAATTGGAAATAATTTCTCGAATTGCTTATCTTTGGCTTTCTTATCATGAACATCAAAACAAGCCATTAGAACAAATCCAGCCCTTTTGACGAACTCCTCCTCTCTTCTACTCCACTCTACCGCTTTCCTATAAGCAAAACCGGTCTTATCGAAAAGCTTGCTGCAGCACTGATCGCACATATCCCAGGAGTAGAAATCCTTTACCCATCTTTCCAGCTGTTCCTCAGTTACTACTTTGGGATCATCGATCATCCCTGCAAGTAACCGTGCCTCGTGAATGCCTGATTTCCAGAGTTGTTCTGCCAGTTCATGGTTTTTACCTATCTCTTTAGCCATCTTTCGCAGATGGGGAATGAACACACCATAGGCATTCTTGACGATAATTCCAAACCGCGCCATACCCTCTACGGCTTTGGGGTTGGACAGAGATTTAAGCTTTTTAAGAATCTCCCTATACTGCATTCTCATCTTCCATTATAATCTCTGGGTCAACTCAATTTGGTTTTGTGGTTTGGCAATGAGCCTTCATAAATCGAGATTCTAATAATATATTAAGCTCTTCGTAGGAATTTGTAAATCTCACCAGCTATCAAAACCGGCAATCCCAAAAGGAAGAGCATTATCCAGTCCGAAATCTCCAGAGGAACAGTGTGTAAGATGTTCTGAAAGAAGGGCAAATAAACCACAGCAATTTGAAGCGATATGGTTGCCACCCAGGCTCCGATGAGGTAGGGGTTGCTGAAAAGTCCAACCTTTAGGAGATTATGTTTGAAGCTCCGGAAGTTGAAGACATTTATCTTCTCAAATACGATTATGCCTGTAAAGGCTAAGGTTCTGGCTTTATCCAGTCCTATATGGTTTAGATTATTGGTAAAAACAAAGATGGTGGCAGCCGCAATGAATGCCCCGATCCCCAGTATTCCCAGAAAAGCATGTCTGGTTAGAATTGGTTTTTCAGGGTCCCTGGGCTTTCTTCTCATCACATCTTTCTCCTGAGGCTCCATTCCCAATGCCAGGGCGATCATTCCATCGGTTACCAGGTTCATCCATAATATCTGCACCGGTAAAAGGATCAAGGGAAACCCGAGCAACATTGCACCGGCTATGGCTATGATCTCACCGAAGTTGGATGAAAGGAGGTAGCGGGTGAATTTCTGAATGTTGTCGTACTGACGTCTTCCCTCCTCCACCCCGCTGACGATGCTGGCGAAGTTGTCATCCATAAGGATCATATCCGATGCTTCCTTGGCCACGTCCGTCCCCTTTATTCCCATGGCCACACCTATGCTGGCTTTCTTCAATGCCGGAGCGTCATTGACTCCATCACCGGTCATGGCAGTAACGGCACCCCTTTCCCGAAGCAACTTAACCACCCTGAGCTTGTGAGAGGGACTTACTCTGGCAAAGATTCTTGTATCCTGCAGGGCCTCCTTTAATTCATCTTCACTCATTCTGTCCAACTCCTTACCGGTGATAATTCTTTTCGATGAGAAACCGATCTTTTGAGCCACGGCTTTGGTTGTAAGGGCTGCATCTCCGGTCATTATTATCACCTCAATGCCGGCATCCTTTGCCAGGGACAGTGCACCCTTCACCTCAGGCCTGGGAGGGTCAAGGATACCAGAAAACCCAACAAATATCAGTTCCTTTTCAACTTCATCTGCATTTAAATCTTTTTTATCTGCGGGAAGATCTCGATAAGCAAAGGCAAGCACCCTCAGACCTCCTGCCGCCATCTCCTCATAAACTCTGGTGAATTCATCCTTTTTCTTCCCTTTGAGCTCTTTTGTTACACCATCTTCCCGGTAATGGGTGGATCTTTCGAGCAGGCTCTCAGGAGCGCCCTTAACATAAGCCACATTCTTATCCTTGTATCCATAAACTACGGTCATTCTTTTTCTTTCAGAGTTGAAGGAGAATTCTGTTACCACCGGAGCCTTTAAATCTTTTTTAAATATCTTTGCCTTATTCGCTGCCACAACAAGAGCTCCTTCAGTGGGTCCGCCTACTATTGTCCAACCCTGCTCCTTTTGCTCCAGAACAGCATGATTGCAGAGAATACCTGTTGTAAGAAGCATATTAAGGGATTTATCCTCTTTAGGATTTATGGTATTCCCATTGCTGAGAAACTCCCCTTTGGGCTCATAACCTTCTCCGGTAACTCTAATCATTCGATCAGGTATGAATATCTCCTGCACGGTCATTTCGTTTTTGGTCAGGGTTCCAGTTTTGTCTGTGCAGATGACGGATGTGGCACCCAGGGTCTCGGAGGCCATAAGCTGTCTTATAAGACATTTCCTTTTGACCAAATTCCTTATGCCCAGAGCCAGGGTCATGGTCACAACTGCAGGCAAACCCTCAGGTATGGCAGCAACGGCCAAACTGATGCCCACAAGAAACATCTCGGTGATTTCCCTTTGCTGGAGAATTCCCAGAATGCTTATAGCTACTGCGATGGCCAGGGCAATCTGCCCAATTCTTTTCCCCAGCACATTCAGACGTTTTTTCAGCGGCGTCTCCTCATCCTCAATCTCCTGGGTGAGCTTGGCGATTTTTCCGAATTCAGTTTGCATTCCCGTGGCAACCACCACTCCCCGGGCCTGGCCATTTGTCACCACCGTGCCCATAAAAGCCATGTTTTTTCTTTCGATAACCGAGGTATCCTCAGGTAAAACTGCTTTTATCTTGTTAACCGGAACAGATTCCCCGGTCAGGGATGACTCATCCACCTGCAATGCGCCAAACTCAACAAGATAAATATCTGCAGGAACCCTATCCCCCCTCTCCAATACAGTGATTTCTCCGGGTACCAGAAGCGCCGAATCGATTTCAGTCATCTTCCCATCCCTTATCACCCTGGCAGTATCGGAGAGCATCTTTTTGAGGGCTTCCAAAGCTTTTTCGGCTTTATATTCCTGGTAGAAGCCCAGGAAAGCATTCAACAAAACGATTACCAGAATTGCGAGGGCATCTGTGATTTCGCCAATGGCAAACGAGACAGCTGTGGCTATTATCAGAATCAGAATTAGAATGCTTTTAAACTGATTTATGAAAATTTCAAGAGGAGTGGTCTTTCTTTCCTCTTTCAGCTTGTTCTCGCCATATTTTTCGAGTCTGGCTTTAGCATTATCTGATGTAAGCCCATTCTCAGAAGCTTCAAGCTCCTCCATCACCTTCTCTGAGCTCATCGCATGCCAGTTCAAAACCTGTTCATCCATTTCGCCACCTGTTATAAACGAGATATAGGTGTACTACCATCTGTTCCTCTGGTGAATATACTATAAGTTTTTTAAATAAAAGGTTTGGATTCAGATAGTCCCTATGTACTCCATCTTTCTTTCTTATTGCTATTATTGAGTTGGCTCGTAGATTTGGGTTCCAGATTCCCAGCTCTCCCACCACTCGATCTTTTTGATATCGATCTTAAGCAAGCAAAATTCATCAGACTCAGGGCCTTTGGGGAAGTGTCGGGACAGATCGAAACTTGCCAGTTTCCAGATCCTTTTTTTCTGATCTAAATCCGGGATAATTTCAGCTTCTCCGATGATAAAGGCGCTCTTGGTTCCCTCAGGGTGTTCCACAAAGGAAAGACAGATTTTGGGATTTTGCTTTATCTGTTTTACCTTTCTGGAATTACAGAAAGTAGTCACCCATACTGAGAGGTCATCCTCCACTATAGGCGATACCGGACGAACTCTGGGCTGGTCACCTTCACAGGTAGCCAGGTAAGCAGGAGATGAGTTCTTCCTCATTATCTCCACCATTTTTGTTATTTCAGTTGAATTCATAGTACTTCCTCCTTTTTTAGCTTTTTCATCCTAAATACAATTAGTAAAAATTAACATGCATTAATATTTAGTCATCTCCAAGGTCTTTTTCTTCATCCTCACAATTGTAAAG
>JBARPA010000056.1:0-2293 GCA_049642665.1 Candidatus Zixiibacteriota bacterium | reverse complement strand
CCTTTAGCTCCTTGCTAGTTTGTAGATCCACACATATTATAATATAAGTATAATGCACTAAAATGGCAAGTATTAATACTTATATTATAATTTTTTTAATATATAACCACACTTAATTAAGCTATTTCAAATTTAGACACCTGCTTCAAAAATATATATGTCAGAATGGCTTATTATGTGTCAATAAAACAGATGAATTAAGTCATTTTGGATAACGTATGTCATATTGGCAGATATTATTAATATTCACTTTTTGTTTTAATTTTAATTCCATTGTAATACAATAACTTACAACAATAAATATCAATGCCACTTTTGGCACGATGTTTGCAATATGAACAGATGAAAACTAAAAATAGGAGGTTTAAAAAATGAGACTTTTGGCTTACTTACCAGAATTGAGAGAGCTTTTAGATCTCGACTCTGATGTCTGGAATCCTAAGGTTGATCTTTTCGAAAATGCAGAGGAATGGGTGGTTTTAGCAGAAGTTCCTGGTGTTTCTAAGAAAGACCTGAGGATCAATTTTGAGAATGGAGTCTTGACCCTTAAGGGAGAGAGAAAGGACGATTCAGATCAGGATTTTAAGCTCAGGAAAACTAAATCCGGAAGCTTTTGCAGAGGTTTTACCTTTCCCTTGGATATAGATCCTGAGCTGATAAAAGCTGAGCTTAAGGATGGTGTGCTAAAGGTCAGGGTTCCAAAACCAGAGGAGTCCAGACCTAAAGAGATCAAAGTGAATTAAACACAAATTAAAGAAAGGAGTGATTAGAGTGGCGTTAGTCAGATGGAGACCTTTCAGGGATTTAGTCTCGATTCAGGATGAGATGAATAGGCTTTTCAATGACTTCTTTGGCAGAGTTCCCTCAAGATTTGAGGGAGACTTGAGTGCTTCAGAGTGGAACCCCAGTGTGGATATTTCTGAGACTAAAGATGAGATTGTGGTTAAAGCTGAGGTTCCTGGCATGAAGAAGGACGACATAAAGATTAACCTTCAGGATAATGTCTTGACGCTTAAGGGTGAGAGGAAACAGGAGAAGGAGGAAAAGGAGACCAACTTCTATCGGATGGAGAGGTGCTATGGCTCTTTCACCAGATCCTTTAATCTTCCTACTATGGTTCAGGCTGACAAGATCAAAGCCAGCTACAAAGATGGAATTCTGAACATCACCTTGCCCAAGGCAGAAGAGGTTAAGCCGAAACAGATTCCCATCGAGATAAGTTAAGCAGTAGAAGTCAGCAGACAGAGCCCGGCTAAGGCCATATTATGGTGATTACTTTGAGCTAACAACTTGACCTAGACTGGGCTCTGGCTATGAATTTGTTATAGATGTTTTAAATTATTAGGAGGTGAGGATAATGAGTAAAATTATAGGAATAGACTTGGGTACGACCAACTCCTGTGTGGCTGTGGTCGAAGGCAAAGATCCCAAGGTTATACCCAATTCTGAGGGATCAAGAACCACACCATCAGTGGTTGCTTTTTCTAAAACCGGCGAGAGGCTTACTGGTCAGGTGGCTAAGCGTCAGGCAATTACCAATCCGGATAATACTATTTTCTCCATAAAGAGGTTTATGGGAAGGAAATATGATGAGGTTCAAGATGAGATAAAAACTGTTCCCTATAAGGTTGTGAGAGGTCCTAACGGCGATGCCCGGGTTAAAATAAAGGATAAGGAATACTCTCCGCCTGAGATATCGGCTATGGTTTTGCAGAAGATGAAACAGACTGCTGAGGAGTATCTGGGTCATAAGGTGACTGAAGCTGTTGTCACTGTTCCTGCTTATTTCAACGACTCACAGCGTCAGGCCACAAAGGATGCTGGCAGGATTGCCGGCCTGGAAGTCAAAAGGATCATCAACGAGCCCACTGCGGCATCCTTAGCCTATGGACTGGACAAGAAAAAGGATGAGAAGATAGCTGTTTATGACCTGGGTGGAGGAACTTTCGATATCTCTATTCTGCAGTTAGGTGAGGGTGTTTTCGAAGTGATTTCAACAAATGGTGATACCCATCTGGGCGGTGATGATTTTGACAAAAGAATCATCGACTGGATAGTATCTGAGTTCAAGAGACAGGAGGGTATTGATCTATCCAAAGATCCTATGGCTTTGCAGAGACTCAAGGAAGCTGCGGAAAAGGCCAAATGCGAGTTGTCGTCAACCCTGGAGACTACTATCAACCTTCCCTTTATCACTGCGGATTCATCTGGTCCTAAACATCTCAATCTGACCCTGAGCCGGGCAAAGTTGGAGCAGCTGGTGGATGATTTAGTAGCTCGTACTGTGGATCCG
>JBARPA010000055.1:0-14309 GCA_049642665.1 Candidatus Zixiibacteriota bacterium | reverse complement strand
TGTGTCTTTGCGGAAATTGTAGTTGGCCTGGGTTGTAGTTACTCGATTTATCGAGCCATACTGCCCAATGAATTGCGCAACTACAGAAAAATTAATTTTATTGATTCTACCTGCCTATTTTCTTTGATAACCAGGATTTCTCCAGATAAACAGCTCTGTGGGGACAGAGCTCGTGACAGCATAAACAATTGATGCAGTTTTTGTAATCATAGGTGGGGGCGGGATCTCCGGGATGGATAGTTTTCACCGGGCAGTTCTCCACGCAGATATTACAGTTGGTGCAGTTGGCTACTGAAATAGCCGGACGAACCCAGATATACGGGGCTAATAGCTTAACCAGGAATTTGGGGATCAATCTAAAAAAACGGTTGGAGGGAAGTTTGAAGTCCAGCCCTTTAAATTCCTCCAAATCCTCACCTATTACCTGGATCTGGTCAAATGAGATTTTACCTAATCCCCTTTGGGCCGCCTCCCAGGTGATTTCCACTTCCTCGGGTTTCAATCCCATAAACATTCCACAGATGAAATCAAGCGCCACCGCATCCTCTGAGGCTAAAAGCAAGCCCAGATATCTGGGATCGCCAGATGCTGCTCCATCCCCCTCCATAGCCACCACCGCATCCACCAGATTTATTTGAGGTTTAACCAGAGAATAGATATCCACCACGATCTTTGCGAAATCTTTAGGCTTGGGTGCCTCCTTGTGATATTCACCCTTTCTAAAACCGGGAATAACCCCGAACATATTCTTAACCGCGCAGGTCATAAGACACAAGGAGTGGGTCTTAAGTTTAGGCAAGGATATTATAACATCACATTCCGCAGATGGTTTGGCTACCCAGTAGGTTTTTCCCGAAGGGGCTTTTTTTTCGACCACTCCGGATTTCTCAAATGATAGAAGTTCCGCCCCGGTATTTTTGGCAACTTCAGCTATACCGGTATTTTCCCATACTCTTTGGATACCTTTTTCCACGCCCCCTGGACTATCCCCGATTATGGCTATTGCTCCCAGTTTTTGAACCTCTTCCACCACTGCCTGAACTAAGGCCGGGTGAGTGGTCACTGCCTTCTCCGGCTCCCGGGCAGACAGAAGATTGGGCTTGACCAAAACCCTGTCCCCCTTTTTCACCCATCTTTTTAATCCACCTAAATTATCAAATGATTTTCTTGCTGCGGATCTTACGCTATCTAAGGTATAGTCTAAACAGGAGGTTATAGAAACTAAAGAAGAGGACATCTATGATTTTTTCTGAGGTTTTTTATCAGTGGAGATTTCTTTTTTAAGCTTGGTTACTTTGACCGTTTTGATCCTTTGCCCCACCACTTTTTCCACGGTGAATTTTAACCCGCCCGATATCAGCACCTTCCCCTCCTCGGGAACGCTTCCCACCAGATCGTATATAAACCCTCCCACAGTCTCGAATTCCTCCTCGGCCAATTCTGTTCCCAGAGCCTCGTTCAGATCCTCGATGCTCAATTTAGCTGAGACCCTGAAATTCTCATTATCTATCTTCCTGACCATCTCCTCCTCGGCTAAATCGTATTCATCCTGAATCTCACCCACAATCTCCTCTAAGATATCCTCCATGGTAACCAACCCTGCGGTCCCTCCGTATTCGTCCACCACAATGGCAATATGAGTCTTCTCCTTTTTCATCTCCGCTAATAGTTCGTCTATTTTTTTGCCTTCCGGAATGAAATAAGCTTTTCTGGCAATCCTGATAAGATCCAGCTTTTGTTTCTTCTTGATCTTATTCAGAAAGAGGTCTTTCACGTTCATGATTCCCACAATGTTATCGATGTCATCTTTATACAAGGGGAATCTGGAATGCCCTTCCTTTTTAACCAGCTCCCTTATCTTCTCCAGGCTGTAATCAGTTTGGCAGCAGACCATGTCTATTCTGGGAACCATTATCTCCTTTACAGTTTTCTCCCCGAACTCAAAAATTCTGTGGATCATCTTTTTCTCGGTCTCCTCCAGATCGGCTTCGGTTGACTCAATGGCATTTTTCAAAGATTCCATTCTTTTTTCCGGAGGTTCTCCCTTTGTTTCAGGTTTTACGGGAGATGAGATTTTAATCAGGAGTTGAGCCAGCTGGCATAAGGTTTTTTGAAAGAAATTCATTGTTTCCCCAAAATCAACTTAAGGAGGATAAATACCCCTCCTCCTTTTTTCTCATTACTCTCTTTTGTCCTTTCTCTTTATGATCATATCCTAAAAGATGGAGAAGGCCATGTGCAGCTAAAAGATTCACCTCTTTTTGCAGGCTGTGCTTGTAGTCTTTGGCTTGTTTTTCAGCCCTGTCCAGTGAGATGTAAATTTCGCCTAAAACATCTGATTGGGGGATCATTTTTTTCCCTTCCTGCATTCCAAAAGATAAAACATCAGTGGATCTGTTTCTCCTTGAGAATTTTCTGTTTAACCGGATTATATATTTATCATCGGCCAGGATGATATTCAGGTTTTGTCTATTTTTTTCTTTAGACAGGATTTTCTCAGCTAAGTTTTTTATCGATTTAAGATTCACCTTCTTTTTTAGATGAAGGTTCTTTACCAAAACCTCGGGCATCTATGTCTCTTCCACCAGTTCCGGGTAATCTATTCTTAAATGGAAAACGCCGATGAGTATGGGGAGAAAGCTTTCCTCGATGGCATGAAGGTCACGCAAAGTAAGATCACAATCATCCAGCTCCCCGGCCTCGAATTTATCCATGATAACCTTTTTGATCAACCCCCTGATTCTTGCCGGCTTAGGCTCCTCCAGCACCCGGGAGGCGGCCTCCACCGCATCTGCCAGCATTAAAATCCCAGCCTCCTTGGATTCGGGTTTGGGACCGGGATAGCGAAACTCATCAATGGAATCGTTGGTGGCACCCTGCTCTTTGGCTTTGTTATAAAAATAGGACATTACCGTGGTGCCGTGATGTTCTTTAATAATGCCTATGATACTTTTGGGAAGCTTCATCTCCTTAGCCATTTCCACCCCTTCCTTTACGTGTGATTCCAGAATCAGAGCGCTCATGGTGGGGGTAAGCTTCTCATGTTTGTTTTTAAATCCCATCTGGTTTTCCACGAAGTATTCCGCTTTTTCCATTTTTCCGATGTCGTGGTAATAGGCACCCACCCGGGATAGAAGGGTGTTGGCACCTAAAGCCTTGGCAGCGGCCTCGGCCAGATTCCCAACTACTATACTATGGTGATAAGTACCCGGAGCCACCAGGGCCAATCGTTTTAAAAGAGGGTGATTCAGATCCGAGAGTTCCAAAAGTGTTATATCGGTGGTGATGCCAAATATGGACTCAAAGACGGGCAGAAGCCCCATGGTTAAGATGGTGGAAATAAATCCATTTAACACGCCAAAACCACAGTATTCCAGCGTTTCGGCAGTGGGGGAGAACTTCAAAGATTCCATAAGATAGATCATAACCACATAGGAGAAACAGATATATAACATGGGACGGTAGAACTTATATCTCTGGGTAACCTCTTTGACCGAGTAAGCAGCCACTCCCCCGACAACTATCGAAATCAGCATCAGGTTGAAATTAAAGTTATTTATCATTCCTAAAAGTATGGATAGAGCAAAAGTAACAATCAGACCAGATTCCACCCCCAGAAGAATGGTAAGAAGCAAGGAGGTGAGAGTTATTGGAATAATATACTCAGTGAGATGCCACCTGAATCCTATAAAGTAGGCTAAAATCACCTCAACTAAAATCAGAAGGGTTATCAAAAGGAGCTTGGAGTTGTCCTTAAGGATTTCTTTTTTGAAGAGAAAGAGAAAAATAACCAAAAGCATAATAACCGAGATGATGAAAATGCTTCTGCTCAGAAGGAGAAGCACGAAATCCCACCGATTGGCCTCAAAACTCCATCTGACCCTAAAGGTGGCTAAAGAAGAAAGTTTTTGAAGGTGCTTCTGGGTAACGACCTCATTTTTCCCTATAATTCTCTCACCCTTTTTAACCTCACCTTTATACTCTGGGATGGAAGCTAAGATATCCTCTCTTCTTTTTTCCGTCTCCTTCCGATCAACTGTGAGATTAGGTCTTAAGAAATTTCCTCCTATTTCGAAGGTAGCCTTAGCATAAACTCCCTTCTGTTTGAACTTCTCGTGAGCTAAAGACAGGAAGGTCTTGTTAGCCTCAGATAATGTCAGAAGTTTCTCCCTGGTGGTTAGTATTTCCTCGGCAGAGTCAGGAGTCAGTATGGAAAAGGAGTTCACCTCTGGCAGATTTTGGAAATTGGGGATTATTCTGGAGGAGTAAAGCTTTTTCAGAATACCAGGCAAAGATTCCCTCAACTCCTGTAACGACTTTGGCTGGGAGAGAAGTTCGACAGTCTCTGAGCTCAAATACGGAAAAGCCAGTCCGATCTTCTCTTTTCTGAATTTAAGGTTCTGGGTGTTCGATCTAAGACTATCCGCATTTAAAAAAAAGCGTTCCACCGAGGCCAAAACAGTATCCAGAATAGTGGGATGCAGGTTCAAAACACCTGAGAGCTCAGAGAGGGCGATCTTTTTGTCCTTTTCCAGCTCATCGGATGACTTTAGAATATAGAAGGTGAATGGTGCGACGATATCCTCCTGAGCCATCTCACCCTCTCTCGGCAGCTCCGGAGGGATGTACATCGACTCCAGAGGATAAAAAATGGTAATAACCACAATTATGCTGAGAATCATTGCCCCCTTATAGAGATAATTAAAAAGAAGGCTTTCTTTTTTATCCTCGTGTTTGGAATTTGAAGTTAATGACTTCTTTTTGGGCTTTTTAGAGATTTTTCTGAACATAGGTTTCGGTAAAAAACCGGAAATCACTCCTCTTTTCTCTGATTTTCGTATTTTTCATAAGCTTTTATGATATCTTGAACCAGCTTATGTCTCACCACATCTTTTTCAGTTAGGTATACGAATTTTATCCCTTTAATTCCAGCCAAAATCTTTTGAGAACGGATCAGGCCAGAAGCCTTTTTGTTGACCAAGTCGATCTGGGTTATATCTCCAGTAATTACCGCTTTGGAGTTCTCACCCAATCGGGTTAAAAACATTTTCATCTGATCTGAGGTAGTGTTCTGCCCCTCATCTAAGATGACAAAGCAGTTGTTCAGGGTTCTACCTCTCATGAAAGCTAAAGGCGATATCTCGATTACACCCAATTCCATCAACTTGCTGATTTTCTCCGCTGCCAGCATATCGTGCAGTGCATCATAAACCGGTCTCAGATAAGGATCCACCTTGGCCCTGAGATCCCCGGGCAGAAATCCTAAAGATTCTCCCGCCTCCACCGCTGGCCTTACCAGAACAATTCTTTCCACCCTTTTGCTTTTCAAAGCGGATACTGCCATGGCAACTCCTAGATAGGTCTTTCCGGTGCCTGCAGGCCCAATAACCATAACTATGTCGTAGTTCTCCATGGCCCTGATAAACTCTTTCTGGCCCAGGGTGCGAGGCTTAATCGGTGCCCTGGTCACCAGGGAGGTGACTAAAGCTGTACTCTGGAGTTCATCAAAAGGGCCGGTTCCTCTTTTTTTCACCATGGATGTGGCGTAAAGAACATATCTTTCGTTTAATTCCTTGTTTTTCTTTACATGTAAAACCAGATCATCGAAAAGGGTCTCAAGCTGCTGCACCTCTTCCTCATTCCCCTTAAGTTTAATGCTGTTCCCCCGAGCTACGATTTTGGCATCAAATTGAGATTCGATCAGACTTAAAAAAGCGTCCTTGTGACCAAAAAGGAGCCTCTGGTCCACATCATCTAAATCGATTTTTCTGGAAACTATCTTGGGCAAGTCCTTATTTCTCCTTTTTTTGAGAGGGTTTTACATCCAGTTTGATTCCCAGTTCCTTAAGTTGACTCTCCTCCACCTCGGCTGGAGCGTTATCCATAAGGGATTGGGCAGCGGTGGTTTTGGGAAAGACGATCACATCCCGAATCGATTCCGATGCGGTCATCAATGCAACGATTCGGTCCAGCCCGGGTGCAATACCTCCGTGAGGCGGAGCTCCATATTCTAAGGCTTTTAGCAGAAAGCCAAACATCCTTTCTGTTCTTTGATCATCCAGCCCCAGTATGTTCAAAATCTTTTGCTGAAGATCCCTTATGTGAATCCTTATACTGCCTGAGGCTATCTCGCTCCCATTTAAGACCAGGTCATACTGGTTAGCTCTGATATTCAACCAGGGGTGATCCGGATGATCCAGGGGCAGACTTGACTTGAAACCTTCATCCAGTTTAGGAATATCCTCCTCATAGGGCATGGTCACGATATTATGCATGGCAGCCAGCCTTTTTTCCTCCTGGTTGTACTCGAAAAGAGGAAATTCCATCACCCACAGGAAATCCCATTGGTCTTTGGGAATAAGGTTGTGTTCTTTTGCAATTTCAATTCTCAATCTACCCAGGGATTCCTGGGCAATTTTTTCCTGGTCAGCGATGATTATAGCTAAATCTCCGTCTTTTAATTGCATCCTCTCTGAAATTGATTTCAGCTCATTTTCTTTCAGATATTTTAGAATAGATGATTTAAAACCCTCCTTTGTTTTAGCAATCCAGATCAATCCTTTGGCACCGGATTTTTTGGCGATTTCCTCCAATCCATTCAACTGTTTTCTGGAAAGCTGGGCACCGCCTTTAAAGTTGATTCCCAGAATCTTACCCTCATTTTTGATTGTATCGGTAAAAACCCTGAACTCTGATGAACTTAAAGCTTCAGTTATATCCTCTAGTTCCATTTCATATCGGGTATCTGGTTTGTCAATTCCATATTTACCCATTGCCTCTGAGAATTTCAATCTGGGGAAAGGGGTTTTGATATCCACATCCAGCACTTCTTTAAATACATATTTCATCATACTCTCGGTAACCTCAAACACGTCCTCCTGAGTTACAAATGACATCTCCATATCAATCTGGGTGTGTTCGGGTTGACGATCAGCTCTTAAGTCCTCATCTCGTAAACACCTGGCCAACTGGAAATACTTGTCGAACCCGCAGATCATCAGAATCTGCTTGTATAATTGCGGGGATTGGGGTAAAGCGTAAAACTTTCCCGGATTAACCCTGGATGGGACTATGAAATCCCTGGCTCCTTCGGGCGTGCTGCGAATAAGAAGCGGGGTCTCGATCTCATAAAACCCCTGGGAATCCAGATAGTCCCGGACAGCCTTGGTGGTCCTGTGTCTGATTCTTATCCTCTCCTGCAGAGGTGACCTGCGTAAATCCAGATATCTATATGTTAATCTCAACTCCTCGTTGGCATCTGTTTCATCCTCGATCTCAAAGGGAGGGGTTTTAGAGGGATTCAAAATCCAGAGTCTATCCACAAAAACCTCGATATCCCCTGTTGGCATATCCTTATTAGCCATCCCCTCAGGACGCTGGTTTACAGTTCCCTGGACTGAGACAACGTATTCAGCTCTGAGATGAGATGCCTGATTCATAGTTTCCTCATCCAGCTTATCTGGCTTGAAAACCACCTGGGTCCGGCCGTATCGGTCCCTCAGGTCAATAAACAAAACCCCACCATGATTTCTCCACCTGTGCACCCACCCGTTAAGAATCACCCTTTTGCCCATATCCTCTTTTCGCAATTCCTCGCAGGTATGAGTCCGTTTTTTATCTTTGAAGTCTGCCAATGTTTATCTCCAGTTTTTTCTTGTAAAAAAGATTTAAAATGTAATTCGAATATGTACACTACCTGAGCTTACTTAAATCACATCGGAAAGATTTTCGATCTTTACCTCTTTTTGCTCTGATTTTTCCATGTTCCTCAGAATTGCCTTTCCTTTTTTTATCTCCTCCTCACCGATGATCAGAACGGATTTCGCTTTTTGGCGGTTGGCTTCCTTCATCTGGGATTTCAAACTGCGGTTCAGATAGTCCATCTCGCATGATAAATCTTTCGATCTTAATTCTATAATCAGCTTAAAGGCTAAACTTCTGGCCTCTTCTCCTATTGAAGCAATGAATAAATCCATTTTTTTATCCTCGGGGATATTCTCTTCTTTTGATTCCAGGGCCAGAAGTATCCTCTCAATTCCAGCTGAAAATCCTATGGCCGGGGTGTCTTCACCGCCCAGCTCCTCCACCAGAAGATCATACCTTCCCCCGCCACACAAAGTATCCTGTGCTCCCAGAAGTGGGGATTTAAGCTCATAAACGGTTTTGGTATAGTAGTCCAAGCCTCGAACTAATCTTCCATCCTCAAGGAATTGTATTTCCAAATCATCAAGATCTCTTTTAACTTTAATAAAATGATTCTTGCACTCGTCACAAAGGTAATCTTTGATCGTAGGAGCCTCTTTCAAGATTTCAATACACTCCTCCTTTTTGCAATCGAACATCCTCAGGGGGTTGCGATTTAACCTGATCTGGCAGTCGGAGCAGATTTTTTCGTATCTTTCACTTACAAATTTAATAAAAACATCCCTGTGTGTTGATCTACACTTCTTACAGCCAATGCTGTTGAGATGCAGATTGAAATCTTTAAGACCAAGGTCATTAAGAATCTTAACCGAGAGTTGAATCATCTCCACATCCACCAAAGGGTCCAGAGTGCCGATAGCTTCGGCTCCGAACTGGTGAAACTGCCTTAATCTACCTTTTTGAGGACGCTCCTGTCTGAACATGGGGCCTATGTAGTATAACTTAACAAAAGGTGAAAGCTTACCTAAATTATGTTCTAAATAGGCCCTTACCACCGAAGCAGTTGCCTCGGGCCTTAAGGTTAAGCTTCTTTTACCCTGATCCGTAAAGGTGTACATCTCCTTTTTAACAATATCCGTATCCAGGCCTATGGATCTGGCAAAAAGCTCGGTTGCTTCAAAGATGGGCGTTCTTATCTCCCTGTAATTGTAAAGCTTCATTATCTTCCTGACCTGCTCCTCCAGTTCCTGCCACCTGGGGGTGCTGTCAGGCAGAAGATCATGCGTCCCGTATATGGCTTTGAAATCCATAAAAAAATACTCCTAAAATATCACTATTTTAGGAACAGATAAAAGCAATAACTTTAAATCTACGCAAGGGAATACCATTTTTTTAAAGATATATTTGATTTTATTAAAGTCAACACAAAAAAGAGCCCCCTTAATCTTATCAATTACAAGGGGTTATATATGAATCTAATTACGGATTCTCACGATTTCATGGCTTTTCGATCTAAAGTAAAACCATATAATAACCTGAACCAGAATCACACCTATACAATCGGCAATAAAATCGAAAAGATCAGCAGATCTTCCAGGCACAAAGTACTGATGGAACTCATCGGAAAAAGCATAGATCACACCAATAATTATACTAAAAAACTGAGGTCTTTTGCTAAAAGGCTTCAAATCCGCTTTGAAAAACGCCAAAAACAGAAGAAAAGAGAAAACGGAGAACTCAAGGAGATGGTAAAGTTTATCAATTAGCTCAAACCTGGAACTGGGGTGTGAGAGATAGGGAATGGAGGAGACCACAAAGATCAAAATAGCGTAAAATATTACAAGATATCGAATAGAGAATATCTTAATGAGATTAATAAAAACTCCTTATTTTTTTCGTTTTATCCTTCCCTCGATCTGGGAATGGATCACCTTCTGTTCTCTTACTGCCTGGATGTAAACATCCCTGTCCAGTTCAGGGTAAATTTTATATTTCAGTTGCGTTTTAGAGATTCCCAGGAATTTATCCGATTGATCCAGCATATAGTCATTTATGGTTACCTTATATCTTTTTTCAGCCACCAGTTGCTTGCCCCCCACCAGAACCTGAATAATTTTTTCCCCTTTGGGTTTTTCCGGGTCATAGATATACTTTAGCCCGGATACCTGCATCAGTTCATAATCTCCGCTGGAGTTTAATTCCAGAGCTTTCAAAAGCTGTAAACCCGTAAGATGAAAGCTGATGAAATGGTCGGAGAAGGGATTTATCTCCCAGATATCCCGAATCCTTATAGGGCCAGGGTCAAGGACTTTTCTCAAGGCACCGGAGTTGATGAAAGCCACATCCGATCGGGTATGAGCTCTCATCACATCAGCGTTCCAGTTACCCAGGTTGGATTCACCTTCATTCCTTATCCAGGGCGTTTTAAGCTCTCCTATGACCTGATCCAGAACCTTACCATAGGTCTTCTCAAATTCATCCACCTTCCCTTGAACTGCCGGATCAGGTGTGACCTTTTCATTTACTGTCTCAATCAGACCTCCCTCGTAGTTGATGATCTTGTTCTTTTCTAAGTCTATTACCAGATCCAGTTCGCCGACATATCTTCCGTTCGAGCCAGCCTGGCAAATTATGGTCTGGTTTACCACCTTCGGCTCTAATAATTTGGTGTGAGAATGCCCCCCGATTATCACCTCTATACCATCTACCTCCTGAGCAACCTTTTTATCCGCTTCAAATCCCATATGGGAGACCACCACCTGGATGTCGGTCTCCTTTTCCAATTTCGGGAGGTACTGCTCTAATGTCTCTTTAGCTTTTTTTACCTGGAGTCCTTTGGTTCCTTCCTCCACAACTACATCTTTTAAGGTCTCGGTATTCAAACCAATAAAGGCAATTTTGGTTTTTCCTTTTTTTAAAATCATATAGGGGGGAATCAAAGTCTGAGCAGTTTTTTCTTCCACCACGTTGGCGCAGATGATGGGAAACTCAGATATCTGTATCAGCTCTTTTAGATTCTCCAGTCCGAAATCAAATTCATGATTCCCCAGCTCAAAAACATCTGGCCTGATCATATTTAGGATTTCGAACTCCGCCTTTCCTTTGCTTAGAGTTGAGACCGGCGTTCCCACAACCTCGTCCCCGGCGCATACCAGAAAAACATTTTCGTTTTTCTTTTTCAGGGTATCAAGATAGGCGGAAAAGCATGCACTACCTGAAACCAAAGTGGACTCGGCATCTTGTGAGACGTAGTAGGGTAAAGTGGCGGCATGGAAATCGTTCCAGTGGAGGATGGTGATTTTCTCTATCTTCTCCGATTTGACGCAGAAGAGAAGAACCGGGATTGCCCAGCTCAGCATAAACAGCGTAAGGAATCTTTTTACCTTTTTCATCCCAAATTCTCCCTCTGACAAATTAATAATAATATTACGAAATTACCAAAGATAATCACAAAAAGTTATTGGAGTTGTCATTAAAAAAAGAGCTGATGTAACATACACCAGCTCCTTTTTTCAATCCATGCCCTCGAGACTACTATCTCTTTTTCTTCTTGGCCGTTTTCTTTTTGGCCGCTTTCTTTGTAGTGGTTTTCTTTTTGGCAGCTTTCTTCTTGGCTGGCATTAGTTTCACCTCCTTCCATTTAAACTTTTTTTATCTCATTACGTTTTTCATTTCCACGGTGTGCTTGCTGAAATCTATGATTATTCCTAAATTGAGTTTGGTTGCCTTCAGGAAACTGAGCAGCTTTGATTCATCTGAATCATTTATCGGTTCTCCTGCTTTTATCATAACAATAATTCTGTCCTTAACAACAAATTCTAAAGTGTACTCCCCTGCAACGCTTCCCTTGTAAGAAAGTTTTATGTTTTTCTTTCTGTCATAATCGATCTTTCTCAAATCGAAGTCATAAGCTAAAGCTTTGGAGTATGCAGATTCCGGAAAACCCAAACCCATGTTCTTGTGAACTTCCAACGCAGCCTCCAGTATCTGGTCCTGCAATTCTTTCACCGACATACCCTGCACACTACCTGTGAATTTTTGCATCTTTAGTTCGTGACAAATTTCACAAATTATAACAGCAAAATCAATGCCAGATTTACACGCCCCACCTTATCTCTTTTGTATTCAATGAATTGCAGCGTCACTTGAAACTTGTTGAAAATCAAAAAGCTATATAATTGTAACGGTTCTGTTGCACCCCTTTAACCCTTTTCCTTAAAATGCATTGAGAAAAAGATGCATTTTATTTGTGTAACGGAGATGTTGCACCCCAAAATTTTTGTTGCATCTAAAGGAAATTTAAAATTTAAAATTGAAAATTTAAAAAGAGAGATTGTTTGAGTTGTTCTCTCTGTACTTTTTTATCATTCTCTGCAGTTCCACCCGGTGCATCTTTGCTTCCTGGGCTGCCTGGGATATGTTGTTTTCCGTTTTTTCTAAAATATTTTTTAGAAAGTTTTTTTCCACCTGCTCCACGACTTTTTTTCTTAATAGTTTTAAATCCTGATAATCGGAAGGAACCTGAATGGAGGAACCATTGCCCGAACCGTCAAAGATATTTTTGGGAAGATCATCCTTGAAGATATTTTCAGTCTTGGCTAAGATAACTGCCCGCTCGATTATATTCTCCAGCTCTCTTATGTTTCCGGGATAATCGTAACGGTTTAAAATGTTCATCGCTTCCGTATCGATACCAGTCATTTTCTTATTAGCCTTCTCACTATATTTTTGGGTAAAGCTAATGGCTAAGGGCGCGATGTCCAGACGTCTTTCTCTCAAAGGGGAAAGCTTCAGATTTATAACATTTATCCGATAAAAAAGATCTTCTCTGAATTTGTTCTCTTTAACACTGGCTAACAGGTCTTTGTTAGTAGCTGCGATGATCCGGATGTCCGCTCTTTTGACTATATTGGAGCCCAGGGGTTCAAACTCATGTGACTGCAAAAATCTAAGAATCTTGACCTGAAGCAGCGGGCTCATCTCGCCTATCTCGTCTAAAAAAACGGTGCCTCCTTTGGCAACTTCAAACTTCCCTGGTTTTCTCTGGGTGGCACCGGTAAATGCACCTTTCTCATATCCGAAAAGCTCAGACTCCAGCAAGGTCTCCGGAATGGCAGCACAATTTATGGTGACAAAGGGTTTTTTGGAGCGGCTGCTGTTGAAATGAATGGCCCGGGCCAAAAGCTCCTTGCCGGTTCCGGATTCACCCTCAATTAAAACAGTGGAATCGGTATCAGCCACGTCCGCAACCGTCTTTAAGATCTCCACCATCTGGGGACTGTTTCCGATGATCTCGTCGAATTTGAATTTCTCCCTTAAATCATCTAAAAGTTTCTCCTGGGATGCTTTCAGCTCCATCAGGGTTAGATTGTTTTCCACTGCCTGCCCTAACCTGTCCGCTAAGGAGGTCAAAAGCTCAACATCATCTAAGGAAAAGGAGGAGTCGGGTTTGGTATCATCCAGATAGATTACCCCCAGGTTTCTCTCCCCCGATCTGATGGGAACACAAACCACGGACTTCAAACTTTTTTCGTTTTCCTTTTCCTCCTCTATATCCGCAAGAAGAATTCCGCTCAGACATAATGCGTTACCAGTGGAAAGAACGGTTTCCACCACATCGTTTTTGATCTTATCATCCTCATCCTCAATCTCTTTTTTATCAGAATTCTTTGAGAGTTTCAACATAACGTTTTTTTCCTCATCCACGATTTCCAGAAATCCCCTTTCCGCAGAGAAAAGATCGATCACCGAATCGGTCAGCGTATCCAGAAGTATGTTTATGTCCTCTTCAGAATAAAAGGTGGTGGAAAGGTCATAAAGGATTTTGTAGGTTCGTCTTTCCTCCTCTGTTTCCTGGGCCTCGGATTTAAAGCGCTGGTAGTCGCGGTTGAGTTTTGTTAAGTGATCCCCGATGCCATTTTCAAGCTGAGAAACTCTTTTCTCCATACTCTCTAAGTTGTCCAGGCTCTTCTCCACCAAAGGTGTTACCTTTTTTGAGGACGAATGGGAATTGATAAGTGCTACCTGGTCCTTAAGAGATGAGATGTCCTTGTTAATTAGCTTGATATTTTTGGATGAGGTTGTTTTTAAAGTTTGAAAATTCTCTTGTAGGCGATCCAATCTTTCAGAGAACTTTTTTTTCTTCATCAACTGCAATAAAAGACTAAAAAAGTTTTTTTGTCAACAAAAAAATCACTTCAGGTCTACTTTGTGTTTGATTTTTTCTACACCTGATTTACAAAAAGGGAGGACATTCCCAACTTGATGACAAAAAACCCATATGATGATAACGATTTTTCTATCCCACCATCACATTCTCTTCAGCAAACTGGTAGGGGCCAAACCTCTTTTCCCGGGCTATGCCGTAGGCCACGGTTAAAAGCCCCACCCGCCCCACATACATTGTGATTATCAGAAGTATTTTTCCCAAAACGTTGAGATCAGACGTTACACCCAAAGATAAACCCACGGTCCCAAATGCGGAGACTGTCTCGAACAGATATTTGAGAAAATATCCTTCGCTTGCGGGAGTGATCTTTCCCTCGGGCTGGGTGATCAAAAGAAGGAAGGTTATTAAGGTAATGAAGGAAACTGCTATGATGAAAATAGCCACCACCTTGCGCACCAGCTCCTGGGGTATGGTTCTTCTGAAAACGTTGACCGAT
>JBARPA010000054.1:0-2025 GCA_049642665.1 Candidatus Zixiibacteriota bacterium | reverse complement strand
GAGGATGTATATCCCCAGCTGGAGATAAACGCTGATTTGAAGAACCTATCCTCACAGGTATCCGCGCAGTTAAAGCTGAGAAGGCATCTAAAATCAGGCACTCCCATATCCCTGAGAACGTCAAGGGTGATACTCATATACCAGGGGGTACACGCCCCTTTGCCGCACCAGGTGACAAAAGCCTCGGATAGATCAAGGGATAAGGTAGGTTGATTTGATTCTATCTTTATCATGGCCTCAAATGCACCTACCGCAGCATAAGCCCAGCAGTTATCACAGGGCTGATCTTTAATCGAGGTCATCCAGTTGTAACCATTATGGTCTCTCCAATCGAAATGGCTGGGCAGATCAATTCCTGATGTTTCCTCAGATACTTTACTGTGAGGTGTTTTTTCCAACAAGCCCCCCAAAAGGGCGCGTCTTTCCACTGGGGAGAGTCTGGAGATTGAGGTTTCATCAGCCTGCCACTGAGCCCCCGTATTTCTAATTGCCTCACGTATTTTCTCCAATTCCTCATCATTGGCCTGAGTTATAGCCACTGTCAAAAAAAGAACAAATAAAACTAAAATAAATCTTATAGTATTCTTTCTCACCTTGCTATTCCTCCAGTTTTTAAAGTTTCATAACTGAAACATGAAATTAAGTATTACCTCATTTCATAAGAGATATAAAAATGGCAATTGATTAACAACCTTTATTATAATGTAATAATAAGCCTTGAGTTGTCAAGGGGTTAAATGCACATTTTGCCATAGCAGGGGCAGGTTTTTAAACCTGTTCAGGACCCAAATGTGTCCCTATACGAATGTAACCATCCTGAAGAAAGGATATGACAAGCATGATGTTGGAAAATCCGTAGAAAAGAAATATGAGCAATGTTTTTATTACAGGTGCGAATGGGCTTTTAGGACAGCATCTGGTGGAGGTTTTCTCTAAAGAGCACAAAGTCTTGGCCTCAGACCTTCATCCCGATCCTTTTTTTGCCTACCCCAATATTGAGTATGAATCATTGGACATTCTTAACAAAGAAAAACTTAAAACAATAATTTCCTCAATCAAACCTGAGTTGATAGTCAATACTGCTGCATATACTGATGTGGAAGGTTGTGAGGTTAATAAAGAAAAAGCCTGGGAGATTAATGTTAAAGGGGTTGAAAATTTAATAGAGTTCTGCCAAAAAGAAAAGATAAAATTGATTCATATATCAACTGATTATGTATTTGACGGTAAAAACGGTCCGTACTCTGAAAACGATCCCCCCCACCCGATAAGCTATTACGGTAAATCGAAACTGGAAGGAGAGCTTAAAATAAAAGAGAATGGGATTGATTACATCATTGTCCGAACTAATGTTTTGTACGGTCTGGGTGAAAAGATAAATCCCAATTTCTTCACCTGGGTTTTAAATAAACTAAAAAAAGATGAAAAGATCAATGTGGTAACTGATCAATTGAACAATCCCACCCTGGTCGATGATCTGGCTAAAGCCATTCTTACGTTAACCCAAAAGAAATTTACTGGTATAATAAACATTGCTGGCTCAGAATATCTTTCCCGGTACGATTTTGCCCGGAAGATTGCAGATAAATTCGATTTGAAAAGGGATTTGATCCATCCCATCAAAACAGAGGATTTAAAACAAAAAGCACCCCGCCCCAAAAGAGGTGGACTGAAAGTGGATCTGGCAAAAAAAATTCTTCAAACTGAGTTTTCAGACATCACTTTGGGACTGGATCATCTGAAAAAGGAATTAATGCTCTGAATTTGGAAGAGTCCAGGTTAGATGCTTTCTATCTTTAACTCGGATCATAGGTTAGAAATCCAAAATTCTCTATGATGATCTTTAACTGCCTGGATTAAAAATCGATCTCAAAGGATTTTCCGATGTGATGGAAAGAGAAGAGGGTGTTTATTCTCATCAACAAATCAAAATTACGATCCGTAAGTTTTTCTTGACAAATAATTTTTTTGTTCTATTTTGAGTTAGACAAAAATGATTGATCTGGTTGTCGGTTTGGGGAATAG